>JAOUHH010000186.1 GCA_029865195.1 Desulfobulbaceae bacterium | reverse complement strand
CGCCTTCATGCGCTCCTTTTACCGAAAATGTTTCATGGGCGAGCGGGCCGTCTATGCACGTTTTATCGAGGCGTTGCAGGAGCGCTATCTGGCGGCGATGGACCTTGCGCTGTTGCATCGTGGCCTTGATTACCTTATGACCGCGCCGGTTGCCGGAGCCGGGATCGGCGTCAACGATGTACACCTGCTGCATGGCCGCCGGGATATCATCGCGCCGGTGGCGGAGATGGCGGAGCTGCCGGGGGCGACGGTTGCGATTTCCGAGAAGGACGGTCATGCCTTGTTTTTGAATCCGGAGTTCGGCTGGCCGGAATGCGGGACGGTGGCGCGGAAAGCGACGATCCGGCATCGTTTTTCGCGCGCGGCGGCAACCTACGACGCCCATGCCGATGTGCAAAAGGAAGTGGCGCAGGGTTTGGCGGCACGGTTGCCTGCATCGCCGCCCGCCCGGATCCTTGAGATCGGCTGCGGCAGCGGCAATTATACCGCCCTGTTGGCCGAACGCTTTCCCGATGCCGAGATCCTGGCCCTTGATTTTGCCCCCGGCATGATTGAGGCCGCCCGGCAGAGGCTTGGCGACTCGTCACGCCTGCAACTGCTCTGCCGGGACGGGGAGGAGTATCTCACCTCGGGCACGCAGTCATTTGATCTGATTACCTCCAACGCCACCCTGCAATGGTTTGACGATCCCCTTGCCGCCCTTGCGCAAATGGCCGGGGCTTTGCATGAATCCGGGATGTTGCTCTGCTCGCTGTTCGGACCGGGAACCCTCGGTGAGTTGGCGCTTGGCATCAGTGTGGTCTGCGGGCGCAGGGTGGATCTGCCGCCCCATCGTTTTCCGCGGCTTACGGAGGTGCGTGCCGCGTTGCGCGGGTTGCTGCCGGAACTCACCTGTACGGAAGAAATGGTGCAACGACGATACGGTTCGTTGCGGGAGTTGCTGCTGCATATCCGCAAAACCGGTACCAGCGGTTGGCGCTCGGCGGCCGAGCCGCTGCTGACCAGGGGCCGGTTGCGGGAACTGGAGCAGTGGTTTCTGGCCGAATACGGCGGTTTTCAGGTAACCTATCAGACCTTTGTGGTGCAGGGGCGTAAGGCGGGGGCGGGCAATGGCTGAAGGCGCGAAAACGATCTTTGTCGCCGGCACCGGCACCGGGGTGGGCAAGACCTTTGTCTGCGGCCTGTTGCTCCGTTTTGCCCGGCAGCGGTGTAACGCCGGCTACCAGAAGTGGGTGAGTACCGGCGGCGAGATGCCAGAGGATTGGCGATTCTGTCGTGAGACGGCAGGATTGTCTCTGGATATGGCCGTCTTGGGCCGGGAGGTGCCGTTTCGTTTCATCTATCCCGCCTCGCCGCATCTGGCCGCCGAGCGCGAAGGGCGCGAGGTCGATCCGCAGGTGATTGTGGACCGTTACCACGAAATGGCGGCGGCACATGAGTTGCTCATTGTCGAGGGGGCGGGCGGTCTGCTGGTGCCGCTCAGGCGGGATCTCCTCCTTGTCGATCTGCTGGCGCGACTTGCTCCCCCGACCCTGCTGGTGGCGAAAAGCGGCCTTGGCACCATCAATCACACCCTGCTCAGTCTCGAAGCGCTGCGGAGCAGAAATATCCCGGTGCTGGGGGTGGTTTTCTCTGACGGCAGCGAAGACGCCGGCGACGAGGAACTGGTCAACGACAACATGCGGGTTGTCGCCGAAGTCGGTCAATGCCGTGTGTTCGGGCGTTTGCCCCGCTGTCGCGATCTTGCCGAAGCGGCTGCGGCCTTTGCCCCCATTGGGGAAGCGCTTATTGCCGCGCTGTGACGATTTGCTTGCCGTCGAGTCGTTCTTCCGCGTCCATTTCTCTCCAGGGACTGTCCGGAGCTGATCATTCCTTCGTAACCTTCCCATCATTCACACCGGGAGCCGGGTAATCCGCCAAGTCTCCCGATGTTCCGCCCGATGCCGACTGAATTCGGTCAATGCAAATTCTGGTTGTAATATCCACGATGCTGGATTTTAATAATGGTACCTTTTCTTTGAGAATGGGTGCCGACTGCCCCGGCAACCCCAGGCCGGTTGACCATTTCGGCTGTCGTGATTGTATAGTTCGTTTCTTCTGTTCCCCGCTGAGCCAGTATCGAGCCGACGCCGATGAAGAACGACCTCCAGGCCTGCATGGCGATCCTCAGTCCCCGCTACCGGGTCATGCTTGGCGCCCTCCTTGTCATCGGCAGTTGCGCTGGCGGTATCATCTTTCTGGAAAACTCCCTGCTGCAAGCCCTGGTCCAGGAAATCAATCCGGGCTCGGGGGGCGAACGGCCCGGGATCGCTGTCTGGTTGGCGGGGTTCGTGACGGCGGATAACGCCCCGTTCCTCTTTCTCGCCGCCATTTTCTTGGCCGGCCTGTTCCGTGCCGCTCTCTCGGAGAGAAAAACGGTTTTGAGCCTGGGGCTGTTTGCCCGCTCCCGCGATGATCTCGAAAAGACGGTTCTTGCCCAGCTCATGCAACGCGACGATGATTTCTATGCCGTCCATTCCCTTGCCGAAATCACCAACCGTTTGGAAGTCGATGTCGGCCGGGTGGTGGATCGCCGGCTGACCCTGGTCGATGGCTGGTGGGCGGTGGCGATGATCGCCAGTAATCTGTTGTTTTTCATCTTTGCCGACTGGCGGATGGCCATCGTGGTCGCTTTCCTTTGCACCGTGGGAACATTCTATACCCATTATGTCAGCCGGCCGATCAAGCGGGCGGACCGGGATTATTTTTACAGCAACGACCAGGTGCGAAAGGATTTAGAGGGTTATTTGCTGGCCGTGCCGGAGATCCAGGTCGGCGGCCTGTTCGATGCCATCCTCCGCCGTTTCGAGATCCCCCAGCAAAAAAGATACACCGCCTTCATGGACTGGATCATCGCCAGCGCCAGGGTGCTGGTCGCCCAGATCGTCTGGCCGGTAACCGCCTTGCTGGTCTCGGTGCTGGTCATCCTCCTGGGCCGAAATTTCGGGATCCTCCAATACGCGGCCAACGTTTCCGTGGTGCCGGTCTTGATTTTCGCCCTGCCCACCGTCTTCGACAACCTGACCAAATTGCTTTCCCTGCGCATCGGCTACGCGCTTGCCGACAACAGCGTCAAACGGTTGCTTGAATACGAAACCGGGGAGGGAAGAAATCGGCAAGGCGGTGCGATTGTTTTCGATTACGGCGGCGGGGAAGAGGATTTCGCCATTGAGGTCGAAGAGGCGAGCTTTCAATACCGGAGCAAGGAGGGGGAGCGACACGGCGGCATCAGCGAGGTCAGCGCCAGCTTTCGCGCCGGCAACTGGTCCGCCGTTGTCGGCGCAACCGGTTCCGGCAAGTCGACCATGATCAACATGTTGCTCGGGCGGCAGCCGGCTCAGGGCGGTGTGGTCAGTTATCGAATGGGGCCCCGGCTTGAGGGGCCCGCCGCCGCAGCTGAACTGGCCGCCCTCTGCACCTTGATGCCGCAGAAGGTGGTCCTCTTCGATGCCACGATTGGCGAAAATCTCTTGGTGGGCCGGGACGCATCGCGGCCCGAATGTCGTTGCACGGCCGAGGAAATGGAAGTGCTGGAGAAAATAGGCCTCGCCGCCCTCTGCCGCCGGAAGGCCTTGGATTTGCGGCCACAGGACACCCCCCGGCGGATGCAGGCGGAATGGCTTGCGATGTTGCGTCAAAAGGCGCGGCAGGCGGCCACCGCATTACAGGTGCAGATGCTGCCGTTTGAAACCGGCGGCGTGGATCCCTCGGCGCCGGTGTGGGATGGGCTGCTGGGTGGAAGAACGGATGCCGAGGCGGTCCTCCCGCTTCTGCTGGGGCCGGGTTGCTCCGCACTGGTCCGGAGACTGGCCGACTCGGCTTTGGCCCCCCCGCTCATCGCGCGTGGTCGTCTGGTAATCGAACGTTCGCGCGGGCTCCTGCAGCTTGATTCGTACAACGATTTCTGTGATTTGGCGCACCTGAAGGTCCACCGGCTGGTCTGGGAGTTGCGGCGGCAATGCCTGGCCGGGCATCCGGGTCCGTCATCCGGTCGGGAAGAGCGGTTCCTTTTTCTGGTCGGTCTGACGTCCAGGCCCGATGAATGGAGCGAACGGGGCACGGACATGACTGCTTTTTTCAGCAGGTTGCGGGGCTGTACACGGGAGATCGAGCGGCTGCGGCAGTTGCTGCAACCCCATTGGCTGGATTTTGATCAGCGGGAGATACACCCCTATCTCGATTGGCGGGAAAACCTCCTGTTCGGCGCGGCGCTTTTTTCAAACCACCGGTTGCGGCGGGAGATGGACATGTGCATCGAGGGTATCCTCGCCCAGGCGCCGTGGAATGATTTCTTTGTCGAGCAGGGGATGGAATTCTCCGTCGGCCATAACGGGTCGCGGCTTTCCGGCGGCCAGAGGCAGTTGGTCGCCTTGGGACGGGCGCTGTTCAGGAACACCAGGGTCCTGGTGCTGGATGAGCCCACCTCGGCGTTGGACCCGGCCAGCCGGGATCGGGTGAGTTCCTTTCTGCGGGACGAATGGCGGCAGGGGCGGATCATCATCACCATCAGTCATGACCGTGAATTTGTCCGGCATGCCGATGTGGTTCATGTGATGAGTGACGGCCAGTTGGTCGGCAGCGGCAGCTTTGAGGCCTTAAGCAGCGGATGTTCGGTCTTTGAAGAGATTCTGCGCGCGGCGCCGGGGAAGCCGATATGATCAGCATCGTCGAACGGCAAGATTGTCTCAAATCCTGCCGGTTGTTCAGCGGCATGGCGGCCTCGGCGGTCAGGCTGTTGGCCGAAAGCATGGAAGCCGAGTATTTTGCCGCCATGGAGGCCGTTTGCAGCCATGGCGAAGAGGCGGATCGCCTCTATGTGGTGCAGGCGGGTCGGCTGGCTGTTTTTCTGCCCGGCGAAGAGGCGCCGGTGCAATATCTTACGGCCGGGGATATCTTCGGGGAATACGGGATGTTTATCGGCGCCAGGCTGGCAACGGTGCGGGCTGAGGAGGAGAGCATCCTGCTCTCGCTGGGCTATGAGCGCGGCAGGGCTTTCTTTTTGGCGCAACCGGCGGCGCTCATGGAGTTGCTGGCGGTTGCGGTCAGACGCTTGCGGGTTGCCGAGGAGCGCCTCCAGTCGGAACGTCGGCAGTGAGGGGGCGGATCGGGGTGAAATCGTGGTTCCCGACGCCTGCCGTCCTGGATATTGCCGATCCCGATGACCGCGCGGTTTTTTCGCCCGGCCCGATTAAAAATAATACCAGATGGTCTGATAGTTGGCGGTGTTCTCGCCGGTTGCCGCCAGTCGTTGCAGGTAGTCGAGAATCGGCACGTCGGTGGCCAGGTAGGTCTGGGTGGTTTCCGAGATGTTCTTTTCCCACGGAAAAAACTCGTAGACCCGCGAGCCGTCGGCGAGGATGGCCAGCAGGTCGCGGTGTTCCTGCGACTTCAGATAGTTCTTGCCCAGGCGGGGCAGGTTGAAGACCGCCTCGTCGGTTCGTTCCAGGCCCGGCAACAGTCGGGCCTCCTCCTGCTGTTCCTGCAGCAGTCTGGCGATGGGCACCCGGTAGCTGATGGTCTCCTCCTTGCCCTTGGTGTTGAAGGTGTAATAGGGGTCGATGCCGATCAGCCGCAGTTTGCGGCGCAGGGCCGCTGCTTCAAAACGCCGCGAACAGTAAAAGGTATAGACCAGCTGGTTGTAGACCGGGATGCCACGTATGCGCAGGCGATTGACGGCTTCCGCCATCTCCGGGGTGATTTCGTAGGGATGCTGGACATGGGTGATCAGCGCCACCGTCCGTTTGCCGGGGTTTCTGAAACTGGCGATGA
>JAOUHH010000185.1 GCA_029865195.1 Desulfobulbaceae bacterium | reverse complement strand
GTCCTCCGCGTCGATCTCGACGATCTCGGCATCGCCCCCCGGTTCTTCTGCGTCGGTGTCGAAGTCGTCAACGGTCTCGATCTCGTCCTCCGCGTCGATCTCGACGATCTCGGCATCGTCCCTCGGTTCTATTGCGTCGGCGTCGATGCCGTCAACGGTCTCGATCTCGTCCTCCGCGTCGATCTCGACGATCTCGGCATCGCCCCCCGGTTCTTCTGCGTCGGTGTCGAAGTCGTCAACGGTCTCGATCTCGTCCCCCTCGCCGATCTCGATGACCTCGGCATCGTCACCTGGGTCTAGCGCATGCCGGTCTGTCAGGATATGGGCGGGCAGTTCCTCTTCGTAGATTTCTTCGAGCTCTTCGGCGTCAATGAGGTCGTGGTCGTCAACGGTCAGTATTTCCGTGTCATCGTCGCATACTTCTACGATTTCGGTCTCCTCAACCTCCAGGGTCTCGGCTTCAGGCTGAGGGGGCTCGCTGGGGATTACCGCCCCGGCCGCGGCAACCTGTTGCATCAACTGCTGGGTTTGGTCCAGTTTTTCGATGAGACTCCTCGCGCCGTCGAGATTCTGGTTCGTGGACATGTCCGTGAGCAACTCCCTGAATGAATTCAGCATCTCATGCATGGAGTGGAGCGACTCGGTGGTTATGCCCAGTTGTTTGATGAGTTGGTCTTTCTGTTCCTCGGCGATGGTAAAGGTGTTGTCCCGGCCGACGATGATGCCGTCGGGATTCTTGTCCGCCGATATCAGATCCTTCAGGCTCTTGTTGACCGAGGATTTCAGGCCGCTGAGATTCTTGCGTTTGTTCTGGATCTCTTTCGGGTCGTCGATCGCCCAGATTTTTTGGATCAGATCATCGGCCGGGATGGCGGTGATCGTGTCCAGGCTTTCCTGGTCTACGAAATAGCTGCGGATGGCAAAGATGAATTGGGCCTTGAGGGTGCCTTCTTTCAGGTTCAGGTTGGCGATGGCCGTATCGATGTTCTCGAGTGTTCCCAGAAATGGCATGGCATGGCTCCGGTCCGGCCGGTGGACAAGGTGAGTGTTGTGGGTGCGGCGGCGCTTGCCTCCCCACTCAGGTTATCGTGTCGTTACGGGATTTTCTGCAATAAAATATGGTGCCCGGTTTCTTTTTCCCCATTGCCGTCGCTGGTGCGTGCTTTTCGTTTGATAATGCCTGTTCTTGGATTAGTATACGTAAGTGAATGCGGTGGAAAAACCTAACCCTTTCGTGGCTGCGTCGTGATTCGCACGGTGAGTGTGCTGCCGCGTGATCGGCCTTCCTGGGCCGGTCCTTTCTCTTTCAGCTTGATAGTATCTTCTCCGCGGAGATTTGTTGATGGGTAAAATGCTTGTTGTCGTTGATTTTGAAGACAAGGTGCCTGCCTTGCAAAGTCAGCTGGAGGATGCGCCCGAGTTGTTCGTGCTCTCGGCGCCGCCGCTGAAGGTTTCGCTGAAGCCCTGCGCCCCAGGCCAGCACTGTGACAAGGGGAAGTTTTCATTCTCTTTTTCCACTCTGGAGTCCGGCAAGCCGTTCATGGAAAAACTGCG
This sequence comes from Desulfobulbaceae bacterium, assembly GCA_029865195.1. Lineage (GTDB taxonomy): Bacteria > Desulfobacterota > Desulfobulbia > Desulfobulbales > UBA5123 > UBA5123. The sequence goes on along the minus strand of JAOUHH010000185.1, from coordinate 4,263 downwards.
TCAGTATGCCGGGGGGGATGTTTATCTGGCGTTTGATCGGGATCAACGCGGTGAATTCATGAGCTGGCTGGTCGCCAAGGCGATGGCGATCATCTCTCCCGGTGCCCCGCCGCCGCGGCGGTTGCATCTCCTTGCCCTGCATGACGCAGAACTGCGGGAGTCGTTCCGGCATGTGGAGCCGATCCATGATGACTGGGCCATCAACTATCATGACCGGGCGGTTTTCGATGTCGCCCTCGGTAAACATATCCAGCGACTCCTCGGCACTCGGACCGGGCCGGCCGGGGTCCCTCTTTCGACATTCTGTCTGACCACCCTCCTGCTCCTTGCCGAACGGGAAGCGGAAATCAGGGCGCACGCGCAACGCCCCAAGCAGCGGCTGCGGGTCAAGCTTGCGGCCGGGGGGACGGTATTTACGGTTTTTCTCGCCTACGCCTTCGGGGTGAGTGACGACGGAGATCTTTACGGGGTCAAGGATGTGGAGGCGGCGCTGCGTCTTCTTCGTGACGTGCAGTTTGTGGTCGACAAGGTAAAGAAGACGGAGCTTGTTCTTGATCCCCCGTCTCCGTATCGCCTCGTCGATCTCCTTGAAGATGCCTTCGTGGTCCATAAGATTCCCTTGGCAAAAACCATGGAGGCGGCGCGGCGGCTCTTTGCCGGTGTTGATGTCGATGGCGGCTGCACGGGCCTTGTGTCCACCTATGCCGCCGTTGATATTCCGACCTCGGCGACGGTGGCGGAGATCCGTCGAGAGGTGGAGCGGTTATCCGGCCGTGAGGCATTGCTGCCGGAGGGCTCGGTCGCAACCGGGGAGGGTTTTTTGTTGCCGACCCGGCCTGATCTCGACGCGGCAAGGTTGGCCGGCATTCTTGATCCGGCAGAGGCGCAAATTTACGGCATGATCCGAAACCGGGCCCTGGCGAGCCAGATGCGGCCGGCGGAGGGCGATGCCGTGGTGGTGGAGATAAAGGCGGGCGAGCATTGTTACTTCAAGGCGATGGAGAACGATATCGCCGAGCCGGGGCATCTGGCGGTTTTTCATGGCGTGCGCGACCGGAATCCCCTTGAGCCGAGTCCGCTTGCCGGGTTGCAGGAAGGGGATACTTTGCGGGTGGAACAGGTTGTGCCCGAGCCTGCCAAAAGCGGTCTTGCCCGGTTCTACACCTTGGAGTCCTTGTTTGCCGAGTTGGCCGATTTCTCCGTCGAGATCGGGCCGGTGGCCGTTGATGTGCTGCATCTGCTGGTTGAAGGCGATTATGTCGAGATCCTGCCCAGCGGCGAGTTGCGGTGCCGGGGCAACGCCAACAAGGTAACATCGACCCTCGACCGGGCGTTTCCCACCATGCGGGGGGTCAATTTCTCGGCCTACCTTGAGCAGACCGTGCAGGAGGTGTTAAGCGGCCGCAAGGCGTTGGATGTGGCCTTGCGGCAGTTTGATCAAACCATGATCATGAAGGGCAACGTGCTGCAGAAGATCTCGGTTTCGGCGCAAATGCAGGCGCGTCTTCGGATGCGCAAGCCGCAAGGGGTCATTAAGGGCGGGGGGGCGGTGGCCTCGCAGCCGCGCCCGCCGGTAGCGCCCCCTGCCGCGTCTGTTCCGCCGCCGACGCCGGCCGTTGTCGCCGCAGAGGAGGAAAGGGTAGTCGGGAAGGAAGCGGGCCGAGTGGCCGATGCCCCGCCGGCACGGTTGCCCGATCAGGAGGCGGTGGCGGTGGAGAGGGTTGCCGGCATGCCGGAGGAGGCAGCCGCCGAGGTGAGCGTCGCGCAAGTTCCCGAGGGTGGCGAAGAGCATGGGGTGGGCCAGCCCCTTGCCGAAGCGTCGCCGGTGGCTGTGGAGCCTGTTGAAAAGACCCTGCAGGATACGGAAATCGTTTCCAGTGTCGAGTTGGCGCTGGATGGTTTGGATGAACCGGTTGCGACTCAGCCTGCCCCGGCAACGGAGGAGGCGGCACGGCAGGCCGTCGAGGTGTTTGAGGCGGCGGCCGAAGCGTCGCTTGCCGAGGCAGCGGAGCCCGCGCCACTACCGGAGGCTTCCGCTATCCCCGACGCGAAGGGCGGTGAGGATGGGGGGATGGCTTGCCCGGTTTGCCGGAAGGGGCATGTCATGCAGAAAATTACCCCCACCGGCAAGCCCTTTTATGTGTGTCGCCGGGAGGAATGCGAATTCATGGCCTGGGCGAAGCCGCATGCGGTGCCCTGCCAGGTGTGCGGTTCACCGTTTTTGGTCGAGAAGAAGAACCTGCGTGGCTATCTGTTCCTGAGCTGCCCCAAGGCGGGCTGTAATTTCCGGCGGCCGCTGCCGGGTGATGATGGGATGGATCTGCTGGCCGAAGAGCAGGCCGAGGACGGGACGAAAAAGAGAAAGATTCTGGTGCGGCGGGTGGCCAAGGGGGCGCCGGCCAGTGGCAAGACGAGAAAGGTTCTGGTCCGGCGGCGCAAGTAGTGCCGGGGCCGTCGGTTATTCCGGGAGTTTTTCCATGTAGGCGAGCAGTTGCCCGGCCAGTTCGCGGCTGTCGATGAGCAGTGATGTTTCGTGGTTGTAAGCGAGGGCCGAGTGGGTGAAATTGTGGCTGCCCAGCAGGCAGAGGTGCTGGTCGATGATCGCGAGTTTCGTATGGGTGGTCGTCTTGTTGTCGTCGAAGGCCACGCTGATCCCGTTTTTCCGCAACCGGTTCGCCGTCTGCTGGTTTTCCTTGTTCAAGGCTTCGTCGTAATCTGATTTTTCAAGGATCACCTGCACCCGCACGCCCCGTTTGCGGGCGGCCGTCAACTCTTGCAGGATCAGCATCGGCCGGTTCTTCTTTGCTTCGGTGGTTTTGAAGAGAAACATGGCGATGTCGATACGTTGCCGGGCGGTGCGGATCAGGTGGGTGATGGTTGGATAGTATTGGTCATCCGCCAGCAGTTGCACCTCCCCCGGCCGGGTGAGGATCAGCGACCGCGCCCGGAAGGAGGCGTTGTCTTGGGATGCGGACTGCGGCTGGCCGTTTGGCGATGGCTCCGCGTTGTCGTTCAGGGTATGGGGGCCGGTGAGCTTCAGGTAGGGTAAAATCGCCTGGTAGGTGCTGGGACCGATAATTTTACTCTTCTGCAGGTCGGCAAGGTCGCGCAACCGGCCTTGTTGACGTAACTGAAGTATCGCCCGCGCCTTGGCTTCGCCGATAAAGGGGAGTTGTTGCAACTCCTTGGCGGTGGCGGTGTTGACGTTGAGCTGCCCCTGGAGCGCAAAGGCCGGTGTCGCCGCTACGGCGAGTAAAATAAAGGCCAGCAATAACCGCGCGGCGGGATGCGTGCAGCCGCGGAATCGGTAGTTGCCGGCCTTTTTCGGTAAGGATGCCATTGGCTTGTATGCTCCATGGTTCGGGTGTCGGTGGGGTGTCGGAAACCGAATCTAACCAGAACTTGGAGCGTTTTGCCAGTGGATTTTTTTAACTCGCCGGCCACCAGGTGACGCCGAGACGGCGCATGATGTTGAAGCCGCCGCCCAGCACCAAGGTATTCTTGTAGCCGACGCTGTCCAGGAAGGTCTGGATCTCGTACGAGCGGGTGCCCGCATCACAGATGATCAGCATGGTCTTGCCCTTGGGCAGTTCCTGGTAGCGACGCCGGATTTCGATATAGGGAACGGAGAGCCATTTCTCCTGATACTTCTTGACGAAGGTTGCCGCCTCGTTGGGGTGACGGATATCAAGCGCCAGCCAATCCTGGTGGCTGTTGAAGTCGTCCATCCAGCCGAGAAAATCCTCAACCGAGACATATCGCAACCGGCCGGAGGTCAGGTTGTCGGCGACGTTGCCGGCGGCGTTCAAGGCGTCGAGGGCGGTGGCGAAGGGCGGCGCGTAGGCCATCTCGAGCTGGCCGATGTCGTCGATGGTGCCGTTGTTGGCGATGATCGCGGCTGCGGCGTCGATCCGTGCCAGTACCGCGTCGTTGGCCGGGCCGAACCCCTGCGCGCCCAAGACGCGGCGGGTGGTCTTGTCGAAAACCAGCCGCAGGGGGATGACCGCCTGGGTGGGGAAGAAGTGCGCCCGGTCGGACTGGGCGGTGATCACCGCGTCGGCGTTGAATCCTTCGGCGCGCGCCGTTTCGAGACTGAGGCCGGTGGCACCGATGCAGCGCTCGAAAGCCTTCATCACGAAGCTGCCGATCCAGCCTTTGTAGGTGGTGGGGATGCCGGCCAGATTGTCGCCGACGATCCGACCCTCGCGGTTGGCCAGCGAACCCATCGGCGCGATGGTGCCCTTGCCGGTGAGCATGTTTCTG
>JAOUHH010000184.1 GCA_029865195.1 Desulfobulbaceae bacterium | reverse complement strand
TGTTTGAGGGCTCGGGGGATGGCGTAATCGGGGTTGGCCAGATCGTGCTTGAAGCCGCTGACGCCGTTGGGGTCGATGTCGCCGAGGCCAAAGCGCCCGACCAGGGTGATGCTGGTCGGCTGGATGCTGACAATGGCGAGAATGATGCGGTCGAAGCCGATGCCCCGGTACAAACCTTCCAGCAGGTTGGCGTAAAAATCGTTGAGATCGAACGGCCCCATCAGCGTTTCGGTGATGTCGCGGATAAAGTCGTTGATGGATTTGTCGGTGCTGATCGGCAGTTCGTTGAGTTCTTCCTCCTCTTCCTGCTCGATTCCCTTGCCCATCTTCTTGCCAGTGGAAACCTCCACCTGCAGACCAGCCTCTTCTTTTGCCCTCTTCTTTTCGGCCCGCGCCATCTTTTCCGGATCTTTGATCAACTCATCGAGTTTGCGAACCTTGCTGCGAATCTTCAGCTTTGAAAGGCCGAAACGCAGGGAATCGGAGATGTCCTCCGAGGTGTCGATACTGTGGTCAACCATCTCCACCGCTTCTTCGGCGTCGACGGACAGCATCTCGCCGTATTTTTCAAGCAGCGGACCGATATCGTGACCGCTGCAGATGGTGTCAACCATCTGATTGGAAAAGCGTGCGAGGTTTTGCAGGATACTGTCGGAGTCGCTCTTACTCTTGGGTTCGGGAGGGTTCGGCTCCATGGCGAGGATGGCTTTTTCCGACAGATTCCAGAATCGCGCCACCTCCTGGCCGACCATATAGAGGGTGAGGCCGTCAAGGACCTCTTTTGCGGCATTTTCCTCATCCTGGCCGTTTTCGATGCGGGTCTGGATATCACGGTACAGGTCCGGCAGGTAGATGAGGACGATGATTTTGCCGAGATGATGGAGGAGGGTACAGATGAACGTCTCTTCCGGCAAGACCTTGAGATTTTTCTTGACCGCCAGGTCGCGGGCTTGGAGTGCACTCAGGAAGGATCGGGTGAGTACCTTGCTGATTTCATCCTTTTCGACGCCGGATTTGATGAAATCCTCGAAGAGCGCGATGGCGGTGGCAAGATCGCGGACGGCATCGAAGCCGAGGACCGTAACCGCGCGTGATATGGAGTTGACCTGTTTGCCAAGGGCGTAATATGCGGAGTTGACAACCTGCAGGACTTTGTTGGTGAGCGAATAATCCTTGAGGATTACCTTGGAAAGGTCGTAGGCCGCACTTCTGCTGCTGTGCGTCAATGATATGAGTTCCTGCACGTTGCTGGACATCGCCGGCAACTCGCTCATGTTCATTTTTGCAAAGATTTCAGAAAGTTTCTCTGATGCGGCTTGCGGTTCTTGAGACATAGGATTTTCGTGTGAAAGTTGGATGTGCTTATATTTAGGTTTAATCGTTGAAATAGTGGAACATATTTTACGTGATTTGTAAAAAATATTCCATTGTTAGAGGGTATTTTTTCTTAATCGCACTTACAAAATATGCTACTCTTTTCCAGTATCGGGCCCTTGTGACGTTTTGTTAGGCTCGGGGTTGAAGATTGTCGTGCCATCGGCGAGACCTCCGCGCCGCATGTCGTTTTAAACAAGCGCAGAAGAGGATTATGTATGGAAGAATGGACTGTGATGCTCCAGGATAGACCGATTAAAACCTTTGCCCTCGAAGAGGGGGGGAGGGTTACCATCGGACGTGGTGCCGAGGCCGACGTGGTGATCGACAATACGGCCATTTCGCGGGTACATGCGGCCATTGAACTACTGAATGGCGTCTATTACATGACCGATCTGAAGAGTTTGAACGGAACCATGGTCAACGGGGTCAAAATCACCGAAATGGTGCCGGTTTCCAAGAACGATACCATCGATATCGGTAAATTTCGACTGGTTCCGGCCGCGGTTGCCGGAGGGGCTCCGGTAATGTCGTCTTCGGTGACCTCCATGGACCTTGACGACGAAACCGTATTTGTCACCAACAAGAAGAGTGCCGCCGCCAAGCAATCCACGCCGGTAAATGCCAAGGATGGTCCGTTCCTTGTAGCCTTGCAAGGCGATGCTCGTCCGAGCCGTTTGTCCGTCAAGGGTAAAAACAGCATCAAGATCGGCAAGGATGCCACCTGCGAGGTGATCATCGGCGGGTGGTTTGTCGCCGCTGCGCAATGCTATATCATCAAACGCGATGAAAAATTCTATATCGTCCCGCAGCGGAGTTGGGCTTCAACTCGTTTGAACGGCCTGCAGATCAAGGATGAGAGGCCATTGCACATGGGAGACATTATCGAAATCCGCAACACCAAGCTGCAGTTCGGATAAGCTGCAGATGTTCGGAAATCTCTACAATAAGCTCATCAAGGCCAGTAAGCCTTCCGGTTCCTCCCGTTCGGGCGACGAACTTGATGTCCCCACCATCATGGCGTCCGGACTTGCTCCCGCCGCCCGGGTTACCGTCAAGGAGTGGAAGCCCGGTGACGTGATCATGGAGCGCTACAAGGTCGAGAGCGTTCTTTCCGGCGCCATGGGCCGGGTTTATATCTGCGATCATCTTGGCTGGGGGATCAAGATGGCGATCAAGTCGCCGCGTCCGGAGGTGCTGGCCGACCATGAGGGCATGCAGCGGATCATCAAGGAGGCCAACGGCTGGATCAGGATGGGGATGCATCCCAATATCGCCGCCTGCTATTATGTTCTGGCCGTCGGCAAAATCCCGCATCTCTTTATCGAATATGTCGATGGCGGCAGCCTTGCCGAATGGATCAAGGCCGGGAGGTGCCGTGATCTCCGCACCGCGCTTTCCCTGGCGGTGCAGTTCTGCCACGGCATGGAGTATACCCACGGGCAGGGGATCATCCATCGTGATATCAAGCCCGCCAACATCCTGGTCACCAAAAACGCGCTTCTGAAGATCACCGACTTCGGCATCCTGCTCAAAACCGCTGACCGCGACGGGAATAAAAAAGCGGCGCCGTTGCCTGCCGACGTCGCGAATGAGGGGAATACAGTGGGATTCAGGGGTACGCCAGGGTTTGCATCCCCGGAGCAGTTTGCCAACACCCACAACGTCGATCATCGTACCGATATCTTTTCCTTCGGTCTTTGCCTCTGGCTGATGCTGTGCGGCAAGAAGCCGTTTGCCAAGAACAACGTCAAGCAGGCCATCCCCGAACCGGTTTCGGCTGTTGCCGGTCAGTCGCTCTCACCGACCCTGATCAAGGTTTTGAAAAAATCGGTCGCCTTTGCCGTCGATGACCGCTATCAAGATTTCGTTGAATTACGGCAGGATCTCAATCAGGCCTATCTCGAGACGTTTCGGGTCATGTGCCCCTATGCCGAATTGACCAACATCGATCTTCGCGCCAGCAGTCTCAACAATCATGCCGTTTCATTCTTCGAATTGAACAAGGTGGAAAAGGCGGAAGAGTGTTTGAGTCGAGCCTTGGACATCAATGATGTCCTGCCGGAGGCGCTTTACAACATGATGCTGCTGAAGTGGCGGCGACGGAAAGGTTCGCCGGTGCATTTACTGCGGCAACTCGAGGCGATCAAAAAGCGATTGCCCAAGGAAAAACTGTTCGACAACTTGGTGGCGGGGGTCAAGGACGATGTCGTCACCGGTGGCAACAAACGCATCGCGGAAGGCAATTACCCGGAATTTCGACTCTGTGTGCCGCGCAGGTCGCTGGAGGTCTTCCGTGACGGGCAATTGATACAATCCATTCAGCGCAATATCGTCGACCATCTGGATAACAAGCGGTACGATGCCTGTCAGGAGGTTTTGCAGACGGCCTGGAAAAATCACAGCTATTGCCGCGACAAGGTTTTTAACCGGGTCTACGAGGCTCTTCTCAAGGTGCGGGAGCAAGAGAAACTGGTTTCCGTTCAGCGTTTGATGACGTTGCGCGGAGGCAAGCGTCCCGTGACCTGTCTGACGCATATCCCCGGCAGCAAATATGTCGTCGCCGGCGGGCCTGAAGGTAAACTGCAGGTATGGGATTTCATTACCCGTCAGAAGGTGAATACCCTCGGGACCAAGGGGGTGCCGATCCGGTCCCTTGCCGCCAGCCCAGCCGGCGGTGTGCTGGGGATAGGGGCCGATAACGGCTTTGTAACCATTTGGTCCACCAAGACCGGCAAGGTGAAGATGTCGGATCAACGCCATGCCGGGCCCGCGCGCGCACTTGCCTTCAGCAAAGACGGGAAATGGCTCGCATCCGGGGGTGAGGACGGCATGCTCATGCTCCGGCACCTTTCAACCGGCAAGGAAACAAAGATAGCCGTTGCTGACAGCGGCGCTGTCTGTTCCCTGGCGTTTTGCGGTGACGGCAACGATCTGGTTACCGGCAGCGAGGATGGCACGGTCCGTTTATGGGAGGGTGGCGGCAAGGAATACCTGCATCGCATCGAGGCACATGCCTTGCCGGTGATCTCGCTGTCCGTTTCCGTGGATGGCCGCCGTTTCGCGTCAACCAGCGCCGATCGGTTGGTCAAGGTCTGGGACCGTCATTCCTGTCGTTCGCAGCGGATTATCGAGGCGCATGAGGAGGGCATCTCTTCCGTGTTGCTGCTTGCCGATAACCGCTATGTGGTTTCCGGATGTGACGATGATATGATCAAGTTGTGGGATGTCGAAAGCGGCAGCTGCCCGGCGGTCCTCGATGGTCGTGGTGACGGGATATGTAGTCTGGCAGCGGGGCCGAAGGCGCATATCTTCATGGCCGGACGTCGTGACGGGGCGTTGGTGTTCTGGATGAATATCTATCAACTGGCCAAGCTATAGGGCATTGAGCACAGGTGAGAGGCGTATGATTTTGAGTTGGCTGCGAAATTTGATTCACCCCAAAAAGACGACCCTGGCAAGTTTCGGCCGGACCGATACCGGGCGGGTGCGGGCCAACAACGAGGATAGCTTTGCCATTCTCCCCGACCGCAACATCTTTATGGTTGCGGACGGCATGGGCGGGCATAATGCCGGTGAGGTGGCAAGCCGGGTGGCCATCGAAACGCTGATCGATTATTTTTCCAAATCCGCTTTGCAGGCCATGCGGGGCAACCGTGAGCAGATACAGCATTTTCTTATTAACGGCCTGCGGCGCGCCAATGATGAGGTGATGCGCCAGGCGGCCTCGGAAGCCTCCCGAAAAGGGATGGGGTGTACCCTGGTGGTTGCCTTTGTCGACGGCAAGACCATGCATACTTGTCATGTCGGGGATGCCCGTTGTTATAGGGCTGACAGCAATTTGTTAGTGCAGATCACCACCGACCACACCCTGCTCGCCAACACCGAAGCCGCTGATCCCGTCAGCGGCGAAAGGCGCAAGGTCAGTCGGCATGTGGTCACCCGCGCCATCGGCTTCCCGTTTCTTGAGGATCCCGAGTATCATGCCGTCAGCCTGGAGGCTAACGACAAGATCCTGCTCTGTTCGGACGGACTCTGGTCCATGGTTGACGATGCAAGGTTGCATGCGATCCTGCTGGAGGCGGAGACGCCCGAGATGGCAACGGATATAATGGTTCGGGAGGCCAATGCGGCAGGCGGCAAGGATAACATAACCGCCCTGGTTGTCTGCTGCTGAAATGACGGGGGCTGTCAACGACCGCTTCCGGCATGGCCGACCCCCATGTCGCTTGCTTTAATGGGCGGGGCGGGCGGCAATCGTCTCCGTGAGGATTTGCCAGTCCACGGTACTCTGCCGACAGTTGGGACTGTCGAGGAGGACGATATGGGGGATCACCTTGAGGCCATGTTTTCCCAGGGTGCCGTCCGGGGAAAGGTTGTCCGGGTGCAGATATTTTTGGCAGAGATCGTTTGTGCAGAGGCAGCCGATAACCGCGCGCGGCCTC
>JAOUHH010000009.1 GCA_029865195.1 Desulfobulbaceae bacterium | reverse complement strand
ACAGATCCGCCCGCTCTACTTCCCCCCCGATCCGCGCAAGCTGGACGCCATCTGCCGCAAGATCGCCGCCGAATCCGCCACCCGCATCACCATCGTCCGCCGGGACGGGGTGGTGATCGCCGACTCGGTGCAATCGCCGCAGCGCATGGATAACCACGCCGACCGGCTGGAGGTGATCGAGGCCCTTGCCGGCCACATCGGCACCTCCGTCCGCCACAGCCATACCATGGGCCGCGAGATGCTCTATCTGGCCATCCCGCTGCTGCCGGAAAATGCCGCCGCGACCACCGCCCCGGCGGGCAACGACGTCTTGCGCCTCTCCATCCCGATCACCGCCCTCGACGAACCGCTGCGGGCGATCACCGGCGATATCATCGCCTGCGCCATTCTGCTGACGGTGCTCGCCGGGCTGGTCGCGTTCATCGTTTCCCGTCGGATCACCCATCCCCTGGAAAAAATGCGGATCTCCGCCGAGTTGTTCGCCGACGGCAAACCGGCCAAGGAGATCAACCTGCTCGAGGAACGGCATATCTCCCTCGAGGTCGCCGACCTGGCCACAGCCCTGAACAGCATGGCCAACCAGCTCAACCAGCGGCTGCAAACGGTGACCGGACAGCGCAATCAGCTGGAGGCGGTTTTTGCCGGCATGGTCGAGGCGGTGCTGGTGGTGGATTTGGATGAACGGATCGTCAACCTCAACCAGGCGGCAAGCCAGCTCTTGAACGTCGACGCCGCCGCCGTCCAGGGCAAGCCGATCCTCGAGATCCTCCGCAACAACGACCTGCTCGATTTTGTCCGGCGCAGCCTGGCCGCCCACCAACCCCTGGAAGACGAGATCGTCCTCCGCAAGAGCGACGGCGAGATCTATTTTCAGGCCCATGGCGCATTCTACCGGGACGCCGACAACTCCCGGGTCGGCGCGCTGATCGTGCTGAACGACATCACCCGCCTGCGCCTGCTTCAGAACATGCGCCGCGACTTTGTCGCCAACGTCTCCCACGAACTGCGCACCCCGATCACCGCCATCAAGGGCTTTGTCGAAACCCTGCAGGACGGGGCCGTCTCCTGCCCGGAGGACGCCAGCCGCTTTCTCGGCATCATCCACCGCCATGCCGACCGGCTGAACGCCATTGTCGAGGACCTGCTCACCCTCTCCCGGATCGAGCAGGAGGAGACCGCCGGCGACATCACCCTGGAGCCGGGCTCGATCCGGCCGGTGCTGCAGAATGTCATCGAGACCTGCGGCTGGCAGACCCGCAGCAAGAACATCACCCTGGTCCTCGACTGCCCGGAACCGCTCACCGCCCGCATCAACGGCCCCCTGCTGGAACAGGCGCTCAGCAATCTGGTGGTCAACGCCATCAAATACAGCCCGGAGAACAGCGAGATCATCCTCAGCGCGGCAGCCGGGCCTGATACCATCCGCATCACGGTGAGCGATTCGGGGGTCGGCATCGCCAAGGAGCATCTGCCCCGCCTCTTCGAGCGCTTCTACCGCAGCGACAAGGCCCGCAGCCGCAAGCTCGGGGGCACCGGCCTGGGGCTGGCCATCGTCAAGCATATCGTCCAGGCCCACCACGGCACCATCCGCGTCGACAGCATCCCTGCCTGCGGCACCACCTTCAGCATCGAGCTGCCCTCCTGAACCCGCACGGTTGTGGAAAAAAATCACGAGAAATTGTTCACCTCCCGCTGCCACTTGTGCTATCAAGAAGAAGGCCTTGCACCAATCTTTTGCAATTCATCATTTTTATACAGAACGCTAACCGTCCGCTAACAATCTTCGGGCAGGATAACGGCAACTGATCGGCAACGATCTATACATGACTTCCAAAAGGAGATTGCAGATGAAATTTCGCGGATTGCTTCTCGGCGTGCTGGCAACGGCCCTCCTTGCCGGCCTCACCGGCTGCGGCAACAATACGGGTGACAAGCAACAACCGGCCGCAGGCGGCCAGACCCGCTACCTGACCATCAAGGGCTCCGACACCATGGTCCACCTGGTCAGCGAGTGGGCCGAGGCGTTCATGCAGAAGCTGCCCGCCGCCGATCTTTCCGTCACCGGCGGCGGCTCCGGCACCGGCATCGCCGCCCTGATCAACAACACCACCGACATCTGCGCCGCCTCCCGCTCCATCAATGAGAAGGAGATCACCCTGGCGGCGGCGAAGAAGATCCAGCCCTCCGAGTTCAAGGTGGCCATGGACGGGATCGCCCTGGTGGTGAACCCGGCCAACCCCATCAGCCAACTAACCGTGGAGCAGGTCAAAAAAATCTTCACCGGCACGGTCAACAACTGGAAACAGGTGGGCGGTCCGGATCAGCCGATCCTGGTCCTCTCCCGTGAATCCAGTTCCGGCACCTTCGTCTTCTTCCAGGAACATGTGCTCGACAAGCAGGATTACAGCCGTAATGCCCGCTCCCTGCCCGGCACCTCGGCGATGATCCAGAACATCGCCACCGACACCTGGACCATCGGCTACGTCGGCCTGGGCTACGCCCAGCAGGCGGCGGACAAGGTCAAGACCCTCGCCATCGCCGCCAACGCCGATCAGCCCGCCATCACGCCCTCGGTGGCGACCATCAACAGCGGCGAGTATGTCATCGCCCGGCCGCTCTTCCTCTATACCGCCGGCGAGCCCACCGGGCTGACCAAGGAGTTCCTCGATTACGCCTTGAGCGGACCGGGCCAGGAGATCGTCCGCCAGGCCGGCTATGTGCCGCTTCAGTAGAGGGGAACAGCATGGGCCGTGACCGCGCGATACAGATCGGTTTTGTAGGCATCGCCTCATCCAGCATCCTGGTGGTGGCGCTGATCTTCCTCTTCCTGTTCAAGGAGGCGGCACCCTTTGCCAAGCATCCCGGACTCGCGGCCCTGCTGGACAATCAGTGGATTCCGGTCTCCTTTCAGAAGGAACGGTTCGGCATCCTGCCGCTGGCCGCCGGCACGGTGCTGGTCACCGCCATCGCCATGCTGGTCAGTGTGCCGCTCTCGGCCCTGGCCGCGGTCTATATCGCCGAGGTGGCACACCCGCTGGAACGGGAGATACTGAAGCCCTTCATCGAACTCCTGGCCAGCATCCCGTCGGTGGTTCTGGGCTTCTTCGGCCTGGTGGTGCTGGCACCGCTGATCAAGCAGTTCTTCGGCCTCAACACCGGCTTAAACGCCCTCACCGGCGGCCTGCTCCTGGCGCTGATGGCCATTCCCACCATCGTTTCCGTTTCCGAGGATGCCATCAACTCGGTGCCCGCCACCTACCGCAACGGCTCCATGGCCCTGGGCGCGAGTCGGATGCAGACCATCTGGCGGGTGGTGGTGCCGGCGGCCCTGCCAGGCATCCTGGGGGCGGTGATGCTCGGCACCGGCCGGGTGATCGGCGAGACCATGGCGGTGCTGATGGTCACCGGCAACGCCGCCCTGATCACCGCCAACCCGCTCTCGCCGGTGCGGACCATGACCGCCTCCATCGCCGCCGAGATGGGCGAGGTACCCTTCGGCTCCATCCATTACCAGGCCCTGTTCTGGGTGGGGATCGTCCTCCTGTTGATCACCTTCGGCCTTAATTTCATCGCCCGACGGATCTCGGTGCGGTACGGGATGATGCGATGAACAGACAACTGCACGAAACCGCCGCCGTCTTCCTCCTGCGCTTCACCACCTACGCCATCGTCGGCGTGGTGGGCTATATCCTTCTCGACATCATCCGCCACGGCCTGCCGGTGATCAACTGGGCGTTCCTGAGCGAGATGCCGCGCCGGGCCGGCTCCGAGGGCGGCATCCTGCCGGCCATCGTCGGCACCCTCTACCTCACCCTCGGCACGGTGGCCATCGCCCTGCCGGTGGGGATCGGCACCGCCATCTATCTCTCCGAATACGCCGCCCCAGGGCGGCTCACCGAAACCATCCGGCTGGCGATCACCACCCTGGCCGGGGTGCCGTCCATCGTCTTCGGCCTCTTCGGCCTCGGCCTCTTCGTCCTTTTCTGCCAGTTCGGGCCTTCGCTCTTGGCCGGCAGCCTGACCCTGGCCTGCATGGTGCTGCCCACCATCATCGTCACCAGCGAGGAATCATTGCGGGCGGTGCCACAGGCCTTCCGCCAGGCGAGCCTGGCGCTGGGCGCCACCAAGTGGGAGGCGATCCGCACCGCGGTGCTGCCCTATTCGGTGTCCGGCATCATCACCGGCGCCATCCTCGGCATCGGCCGGGCGGCCGGCGAAACCGCGCCCATCCTCCTCACCGTGGCCGCCTTCTTCCTGCCCAAGCTGCCCGGCTCGATCTTCGATCAGGTGATGGCGCTGCCCTACCACCTCTACATCCTCGCCACCCAGCATCCGGACACCGACAAGGTGCTGCCGCTCCAGTACGGCACCGCCTTTGTCCTGCTCGCCATGGTGCTGGGCTTGAGCCTGGGGGCTATTCTCATCCGGGTCCACTTCAGGAGAAAGTACAAATGGTAAAAAACGACACCCCCACCGGGCCGACGGCCATCGAGGTCAGGAATCTGGCCTTCCATTACGGTGCCAGCCAGGCGCTCTTCGACATCAATATCGCCATCCCGGCGCGCCAGGTAACGGCACTGATCGGCCCCTCCGGCTGCGGCAAATCCACCTTCCTGCGCACCTTGAACCGGATGAACGACATCATCCCCGGCGTCCGCGTGGAGGGCGATATCCTCATCGACAACGAAAACATCTACCGGGACAAGATCGACGTGGTGCGGCTGCGCAAGCGGGTGGGGATGGTCTTCCAGAAATCGAACCCCTTCCCCAAGTCGATCTTCGAGAACGTCGCCTACGGGCCGCGCATCCACGGCATGAACGACAAGGGGCAGCTTGGAGAGATCGTCGAGCAGAGCCTCCGCCAGGCCGCGCTCTGGGACGAGGTCAAGGACCGTCTCGGCAACAACGCGGTGGGGCTTTCCGGCGGCCAGCAGCAAAGGCTCTGCATCGCCCGCGCCCTGGCGGTGCAGCCCGAGATCCTGCTGATGGACGAGCCAGCCTCGGCCCTGGACCCGAAATCCACCGCGCGGGTGGAGGATCTCATCGACGAACTCAAGACCAAGTACACCATCGTCATCGTCACCCACAACATGCAGCAGGCGGCCCGGGTCTCGGACTGGACCGCCTTTTTCTACGAGGGACGGCTGGTGGAGTACGGCCGGACCAAACGGGTCTTCACCAACCCGAAGGAGAAACAGACCGAAGACTACATCACCGGCCGGTTCGGGTGATCGCACGCAACGTCAACGTCGGAGGCGCCGCACGGGCGGCACATTCGCGGATGCATCCGCTCCTCCAACCACCGCCATGGGGCGCTATTCGGGAGTAACGACATGTCACAACACCTGCAGAAGGAAATAGAGAATCTCAAGAAAAACCTGCTCACCATGGGCTCGGTGGTGGAGGACATGGTCTATCTGGCCACCAAATCGGTGGTGCGGCGAGATACGCGGATGGCCCAGGAGATCATCTCCCGGGATCTGGAGGTGGACGAGATGGAGGTCAACATCGAGGAGGAGTGCCTGAAGATCCTCGCCCTCCACCAGCCGGTGGCCATCGACCTGCGCTTCATCATCGCAGTGCTCAAGATCAACAGCGATCTCGAGCGGGTGGGCGACCTGGCGGTCAATATCGCCGAACGCTCGTTGTTCCTGAGCGGACAGGAGGACATCTGCCTCACCTTCAACATCACCGCCATGGCGGAGAAGGTCGAAAGCATGCTGACCCGCAGCATCGACTCCCTGGTCAACATGGACGTGCCGCAAGCCTACCGGATTCGCCAGGAGGATGACCTGGTGGACGCCTACAACCGGGATATGTACGAGAAGGTAAAAGAGGAACTGGCCCTGCACCCGGAGTCGGCCAACTGCCTGCTGCATCTCCTCTCGGTGGGCAGGCATCTGGAACGGGTGGCGGATCACGCCACCAACATCGCCGAGGACGTCATCTATCTGGTGGACGCACAGATCGTCCGCCATACCCCGGAAGACTTCATGGAAGAGGACTAGAGAATCTCCCGGCGACGGACCGTCTGCAAGCCCGCCAGGGCGGCGCCGGCAAGACCGCAGCCGCTGTCCAGAACGATATGCACCGGGATGCCGGTCAGGAGTTCGGCCATCCGCCCCTTGCCGGTGAATTTTTTCATGAAGGCCGCCGGATCGATGACATCAAGGATCCGGGGCAGGATGCCGCCGCCCAGATAGACCCCGCCGGTGGCAAGAAACTTGACCGCCAGGTTGCCCGCCTCGGCCGCCAGGATATCGAGAAAGATGGCCAGGGTCCCGGCGCAGACCGGACAGTCTCCGGCCAGGGCATGGCCGACGATCAGCGGCGTATTGTCGGCAACCTTGGCAAGCTCCGCCGCCAAGGCCGGCGCAACCGCCACCCGCTTGCCCTCGACCAGGTAGCGGAAGATATTGGCGATCCCCATCCCCGAACAGACCTGCTCATAGCTGACATGGGCAAGCCTGCCCCGCAGGAAACGCAACAGCCCATCCTCCTCATCGCTGGTCGGGGCGAAATCCACATGCCCCCCCTCCGAGGGATAAGGGCGATGGCGGCGACCGTCCCAACAGAGATACGCCTCGCCGAGACCGGTGCCGGGCGCCAGCACCGCGATGCTGCCGTGCGACACCGGCGCACCATGATTGACAGTGAACAGCTGCCCGGGGCCGAGAGAGGGAACGGCCTGGGCAACGGCGACCAGATCGTTCAGCAGCGTCACCTCGCGGAAACCGAACCGGGCCATCAGCGCGCGCCGGTCGATGGTCCAGCCCAGATTGGTGAGGTGGGCCGTATCGCCCAGCACCGGCCCGGCAACCCCGAAGGCGGCCGTGACCGGCCGGTGGGGCGCCGAGGCCAGAAATTCGGTGAGCATCCCGGCAAGATCCGGATAATCGTGGCTTTGCAAGCGCCGCTCGGCCAGCACCACATAGCCGTCACCGCTTTCCTCGCACAACGCCAGCAATGTCTTGGTGCCACCCAGGTCACCGGCCAGAAAATACGCCATTTGCACCCCCGCTGCTCAAAACACGCCGTTATTGCCCTTGCCGCAAACCGATGGCAATATACCATTGCCGGCGGCCCCATGTACAGACAAAGAGGCGAGCCCCAACAGCGCCGTTATCCCGGCGCGACCGCTCCAACAAACAGGCAGGATGCGATTGAAACACCATTTTTCTCGTCTTTCCCGGGAAAAATATTGCCCGCCACGAACATGGCGGTTACAAAATAAAGCACCCTTTAGATTTTTGTAGGCGCTTGCCTATGTAAGCAATTTGCAAAATTCGCTCAAGTATCGCGGCGGAAAAGCCGTTCTATGACAATACCGGCGGCAAAGCACGACAGCCTCGTCGACAACGCCATTATTTTGCCGCCCACGGGGACAACCGGGACCATGCATCGATTATGAGAAAAATCGCCCTCGATAAAGTCAAAAGCGGCATGGTGATCGCCGCCGACATTTTCGACCACGAATTCGGCGGCGAATTGCCGATCATTGCCCGCGGGGTCGAGTTGTCGAGTGCCTTCGTGGCGCGGTTGAAGGAACGCGGCATCACCGACGTGACCATCGTCACCCCGGACGGATACCGGGGCGCGCCGGGGGAAGTCCTCGCCCCGACCGAGGTCAAGGAGGACATCCTCTTTGACGGCAGCGTCGAACTGCACTGCGACGTGCCGGCGGCAACCAAGATCTCGGCCGGCGAAACCATCAACATCCACGGCAACATCGAGCCCGGCTGCAACATCACCAGCGCCAGCGGCGAGGTGGTGATCGTTGGCAAGCTGCAAGGCGCCAGCGACAAACACATCATCCTCAGCGCCGCCGAACGGGTCACCATCAAAAACACCTCCATCGAGCCGCTCACCGCCGTGGACATCCGCTGTGTCGGCGACGTGGTCATCGACGGCGACATCACCGACAGCACGGTGGCCGCCAAGGGCCGTCTGCGCATTGAGGGTGTGGTTACCCGCTCCAGGATTTACAGCCAGACCCGAATCAGGGTCAAGGAATGCGGCGACGGCCAATCCCCCTGCCAACTGCTGGTCAAGCCCAAGGAATGCAAGGAGCTTTTCCAGGAACTCCTGGCCATCGACAAGACCCACGCCGCCCTGCTGCAGGAACAGCAGCGGCTGCAGAACACCATCGATCTGGTCAAGAAGCTCGGCAAGGACATCGAAACCCTGCCCTACGAAAATAAGGTGCAGATGGCCCTGGACATCAAGCGGTTCCGTGAGATCGCCGGCGAAATCACCTCGGGGCAGAGCAGGAAGGAGATCGTCCGCAAGAATATCACCGAGGCGCTCGGCAGCAACCGGATCGTCATCACCCAGCAGGGCCATCCGCAAACCAAAATCACCATCGAAAACTACAGCCGGGTTCTTGATGCCGCGGTCGACAAATCTGCCTTCTTTGTCCAGAACATGAAGGTCGAATGCAGCCCCTTGGGCGAATAACCCCATGGCCGGGAATGCCGGGGGGCTTGGAGAGCATACACCATGAAGATGAAAGTGAAACACAGCATCGGTTTCAAAATGGCCGTGGCCATGGCAATCTGCCTGTTTGCGATCATCAGTTTCTTTTCCCACACCAGCGTCAAGATGTCCGAAGAAAAACTGCTGTCGCTGGCCGAGGACGAAGCCTCCAAGGTCAGCAGCGCCATCAAGAGCAGCCTCGAAAACGCCATGCTCGGCAACGAGGGCGGCGGCATCCAGGTCATCATCGACTCCGTGGGCAAGGAAAACATGGTCCGCGACATCAAGCTCATCGACCTTGAGGCCACGGTCAAGTACGCCAAGGACCACAAGGACATTGATGTCCAGCTCGACCAGTCGGCCAAGAGCTGCCGCCTCTGTCACGAAAAGGCGCAACTCAGCCACGACAACCTGACCGTGCTGTTCACCGACGACAACGGCGAACGGGTGCTCCGCAACGTCAACCCGATCCACAACAAGGAGCAATGCCACGAGTGCCATGACCCAGAAACCGACGTCCTCGGCAAGCTCCTGGTTGATTTCACCACCGACGACATCGACCAGATGGTGGTGGAAAACCGCCAACTCCTCATCTACTCGGCGGCAGCCACCCTGCTCTCCTCGATACTCCTCTGCTTCCTGCTCGGCCATATCCTCGTAAAACGGCCGCTGCGCAAACTGCTGATGAAGATGCAGTTTGCCGGCGACGAGGAGGCGGACGCCAACACCGTGGTCCGCGGCAAGGACGAGATCGACATCCTCGACAGCACCTATGATTCGCTGATGAACACCATCGAGGCGCGCAACCGGCGGATCAAGCAGCAGATGGAAGAACTGCTGGCCCTGTTCAACGTCAGTGAAATCCTCAACAAGAGCGCCTCCATCAACGACAATGTCGACCTGATCCTGAAGGCCCTGAGTATCGGGTTCCACGTCCAGGAATGCGCCATCTTCGCGGTGGACCCCTCCGGCAACCTGCAGGAGAAAGGGGCTTACGGCATGGAGTCGGACAAGACCGCGATGGTGATCTCCTGCCTGGCCGACCAGCGGAAAACCATCGACCGGGGCGCGGCCTTCATCGCCAACGGCTGCGAAAAGCTTGCGGATTTCATGGTCGTGCCGCTCAAGGCCTCCGGCAACACCGTCGGCGTCATCACCGTGCATGCGGTGACCGACATGGAGATCAACGACGAGGAGCTGCAGAAATCCTTTGCCATCATCGCCACCTCGCTGGCCCCGCATTTCCAGATCGGCCTCAACCAGGCGGCAAAGCAGGACATGCAGACAGGACCCTTCAACGCCTTCATCACCACCATCGAAGACGAGATCACCAAGATGCGAGAATACTTCGGCAACCTTTCGCTGACCCTGATCAGCGTCAAGGATTACAACAACGTCTGCGGCGCAAAGGGGGCGTCGGAGGCGTCAAACGCGGTGCAGAGGCTGGCCGTGGAGTTGTCGAAAAACATCGCCGTGGTGCACGAATGCAGCCGCATCGGCCTCTATACGGTGGCGGTCCTCCTGCCCATGCATGACAGCATGGAGGCGCCGGAGGTGATCAACGGCGCGCTGCAGAAACTCGACACCGACCTCGAACTGCGCATCAAAACCGCAACCTTTCCGGAAGACGGCGACAACGCCCTGGAGCTTCTCCACTCGTTGCGCTCTTAGTTGTCCGGACGGATTTCAGCGGCCGGCACGCCCGGCCGCACCCCATCCCGAAGGGCGCCATGACACCTGCGGCAAACGACGCACTGACAAAAGACTACATCGCCGCCGGCAGTTACCAGCTGGCGGCCGGTCCGCCGCGCCTGCTCACCGCCCTGCTCGGCACCTGTGTCGGCATCGCCATCTTCGACAAGCAGGCCGGGGTCGGCGGCCTGCTGCACCTCCTGTTGCCTGAACCCACCGGCGCCGCCCCCACCTGGCAACCCGTAAACTATGCCACCACCGGCCTGCCCCTCTTTCTGGAGGCGCTCTCCCAGGCGGGTGCCGACCGCAAACGGTTGACGGCGGTCATTGCCGGCGGCGCCCTCTATGCCCCGATCTCCAGACAGGATCTGGAGATGGACATCGGCGGCCGCACCACCGAGGCGGCCATCCGCATCCTCCAGAAAGAACAGATCGCCATCATCAAGACGGAAACGGGTGGCTGCTGCGGCGCCTCCCTGACCCTCAACACCGCGACCTGGGAAACCGCGATCACCCCGATCTTCCGACCGCCGGACGCGGCCCCCCATGAGGATTTCCACCCCCCCTCGGAGCAGGAGCTCGACGCCGCCATCGCCCGGATCAGCCCCATCCCCCAAATCGCCCTCAAGATCATCCGCCTGATCCGGCAGGACAAGTACAGCATCAAGGACCTGGAGCCGGAGATCTGGATCGACCAGGTGATCGCCGCCAAGGTGCTGCGCCTCTGCAACTCCGTTCTGGTCGGGCCGCAGCAGCGGATCGACTCCATCGGCCGGGCGCTGGTGTTGCTGGGCGAAAACCAGCTTATCGAGTTGATCGTCACCGCCGCCATCGACACCTTCTACCAGCAGCGGGAGGGCGGCTATGCCCTGATGCGCGGCGGCCTCTACCGCCACTCGCTCTGCGTAGCCAACGCCGCCAAGATCATCGCCGCCTACACCGGCCGCACCGATCCGGAAACCGCCTATACCGCAGGCCTCCTCCACGACATCGGCAAGGTGGTGCTCGATCAGTATTTCGTCAAGACCTTCCCCCTCTTCTACCAGTCCTACCCGCTGCGGACCGGCGATTTCAGCTCCCTGGAAAAACAGACCATGGGCGTCGACCATCAGGAAATCGGCCAGCGGCTGGCCGAGTTGTGGAACCTGCCCACCACTCTGGCCGAGGTCATCCGCTTTCACCACTACCCGGAACAGGCGGCGGTGGACGCTAAATTGACCCATGTCGTCTATCTGGCCGATCTTCTCACCTCCTGGTTTCTGGCCGGGGTGGAGCAGGAATGGATCAATACCGAAACCCTGACCTCACGACTGGCCGCCCTCGACCTCACCCCCGCCCAACTGCCGGTGCTGATCGACAAGATCCCCTGGCAGACCCCGGAGTATGCATGAAGGAATCATCCTCAACCTTTCTTCGCCAACCCGCCACCGTCGAGATCCCCGGTCTCGGGCCGGTGCTGTTCGCCCCCAGCCGCCGCGCCCGCCGGTTGATCCTGTCGATCCGCCCCTTCAGGGGGATCCGGCTCGCCATTCCCAACGGGGTCTCCATGGAACGGGCCTCCGCCTTTCTCGACGCCAAACGGTACTGGCTGCTCGATCATCTGCCCCGGGTCCGGCGAATGGAGGCGGCGCTCAACCACCGCGCCGACACGCTGCCCGCCGTCGACCGGCAGGCGGCGACCCGAATCCTCACCGCCCGCCTGCACGAACTTGCCCGCCGCCACGGCTTCGTCTACCAACGGGTGACCATCCGCAACCAAAAAAGCCGATGGGGCAGCTGCTCGGCCAAAAACAACATCAGCCTCAACATGAAGCTGATGCTGCTGCCGCCGGAGCTGATGGATTATGTGCTGCTCCATGAACTTCTGCACACCCGGATCAAGAACCACGGCCCCGCCTTCTGGGACGGCCTGGAGCGACTGGCCGGCGACGCGCGGCAAAAACGGGCCCGGCTCAAGGCGTACCATCTGGCGGTATTATGATCGCGCCGGGCCAGTCGCGCCGGCCTTCGTTGGTGTATACTTAATAGACCCGGCACGACCTGCCCTTGCCGGGCCGCGCCAGGAGGCGGCCATGGGTTGTTGTTACAAGCTGGGTCCTGCGCCCCGCAAACAAAACGCCATTCTCCCCAAGCATTACGTGCTGCCGGTTCGCATCGTCATCCTGGTCAGCCTGGCCGCCACCAGCACCTACGCCCTTTTTCACCTCACCACGCTCTCCCCCCTCTTCCTGCTCGGCTTCACCCTGCACCTCACCATCGCCGCCCGCGCCCTAAGCGAATGCCGGAAGAGCGTGGCCTATCACCGCTCCCTGGCAAAGTTCGAGGAGGAGATATCCTCCCACTCCTGACCCCGCAGGCCCGACCCTTTTGCCGTTGACACCTGCCGGTCGCCGGTGTACTCCATCGTCATGAAACCGCAATCCCTCCCTTGTAACCTCAACTGCCCGCTACGGCCGACTCCGGGGGCCCTCCCCGGCGGCTGGTGAACCGCCCATGCCGCCCGTCGCCTTGTTCGCATACGGCACCCTGATGCTGCCCGAGGTCATGACCTTGGTGACCGGCAGAGAGTTCCGCGCCCAGGAGGCGGTTCTCGTAGGTTTTCGGCGTTATCGGCTGCGCGGGGAGGTGTATCCGGGGATATGGCCCGAGGGCGGGGCGGAAACAACAGGGCTGCTGTACCAAGGCCTTGACCGGCAGGCCCTTGACCGGCTCGACGCCTTTGAGGGGGAGCAGTATCGCCGACAAACGGTAACGGTTAAAGCTTCTGACGGCCGTGAATGGCGCGCGGAAACCTATCTGCTTGACCAAAGGTGGCTGGCGGCGCTGAGCAAGGAGGAGTGGGAGCCGGCCTGGTTTCTCGCCAACCATCTGGAGGCATTCGTCCGCGCCTGCGAGCCTTTTCGGGTACCGCAAGCCGGAAAGAATCCCGCCTAAAATCCCTCTTCCGGCCCCACCACCAACTCGGCCGGGCCCTCAGCAGAAGGGGCCGGCCGCCGTGCCATGAGCAACCCCGACTCCAGCAGCATCCACCCCTGCAGCAGCAGGATCAGGCCGTTCAAGACGGCCAGCAGGATATTCCCTTCCGTCCACAGCTGGCGACCGCTGGCAACCAGCGCCCAGGTGGTGATCACCACCATGAACAGCATCGGCGGCACCGCGAACCACACCGGCCGCCCCTGCCGGATGAGGTAGGAGATCACCGCCAGCAGGGCAAGGCCCGCGAGCAGCTGGTTCACCGCCCCGAAGATGGGCCAGAGGGCCATCGCCCCCTTGCCGTCGCCCGAGTAAAAGGCCAGGGCCATGGCGGTGCCGACCGCGATCAGGGTGGCGGGCCAGCGCCCGGCGAGCCCCGGCAGCCCCGCCCCCTCGGCCAGTTCCGCCACCACGTAACGCTGGATGCGGGTGGCGGTATCCAGGGTGGTGGCGGCAAAGGAAACAACGAACACCCCCATCACCGTCACCGCCAGCGCCCGGTCCAGGCCAACGCTGGCGATCATGTTGGCCGCCCCCTCGACAAAGGCGGCAAGCTTGGCTCCGAGGCCGTTGGCCGCCGACCACGAGCCGTAATGATCCAAAAAGGCACTGCTGCCGGTGAGCACTGCGCCGTCGCGACCCTCGATCCCCATGCCGATGCCGGCGGTGCAGGCGATGAGCACCAGCACCGCCAGCCCCCCTTCAAAGAGCATGGAGCCGTAGCCGACAAAGAGCGCGTCCGACTCCCGGGACAACTGCTTGGAGCTGGTGCCGGAGCTGACCATGGCATGAAAGCCCGAGACCGCGCCGCAGGCGATGATCACGAAGAGGAAGGGCAAGAGGTCCGGCGCCCCTGCCGGATGCGCCACGTAGGCCGGAGCGACGATCACCGGCCGGGCCACCGCCACCCCCGCCGCCAAGAGCCCCATGGCGATGAGCAACTGGTGGGAGTTGAGATAATCGCGGGGCTGCAGCAGCCGGTCCACCGGCAGCACCGAGGCGACCGCGGCATAGCCGAACAGGGCCAGCATCCAGACCAGCACCGGACTCAAACCGAACAACGGAGGCATCCGAAACGGCAGATACCCCCCCGCATACACCGCCCCGTACATCAACACCACCCCTACAACGGAGAGGGCCAGCAGGTTGCCGCCCTTCACCCGCACCCGATAGCCGAGCCAGAGGGCGATGGGCACCTCGATCCACACCGCCAGCACCGAGTTGGGATAGATGTTGAACAATAAGGCGATGATCAGGGCGAAGATGGCGATGACGATCCACAGCTCAAAGAAGATGATCACAAAGAAGAGGCGGCGCACCCGGGCGGAAACGGTCTTGCCGATCACCTCGGCGATGGAGCGGCCGTCGTTTCTGATCGAGAGCACCAGCGCCCCGAGATCGTGCACCGCCCCGATCAGCACCGGCCCCAGCAACACCCAGATGAGTGCCGGCAGCCAGCCCCAGATCACGCCGATGGCCGGGCCGACGATGGGGCCGGTGCCGGCGATGGAGGTGAAATGATGGCCGAACAGAACATCCTTGGCGGTGGGGACAAAATCAACATCGTCCCGCAACCGGTGCGCCGGGGTCACCCGCCGGTCGTCCAGGCGGAAGATCCGGGCGGCGAGATAGCGGCCATAGGTATGATAGGCAACCAGGTAGAACACGAAACAACACAGCGCCAGCAGGAGAGAATTCACCGCCATCACCTCATTTACGTTTATTGGAATGAGAGAAGAAAGCGTAACAGATTCTCATTGTCTTCGCAAAACTCCCCGGCCGCCGCCGATATTGACTATTCCGCCATATCCCGCTAGATTGGCCCCATCCGCCTGTCAATTCTCAACGAGGTACCCGTCTTGCCTTCACAGCCCCTGCATCCTGAAAAACTTCTGTCCCCCTGCCTCGGCGCCTTTCTCCAGTTCGATGTTGCCCTCGGCGAGATCGACGCCAACCTGGAGCGGGTGGCCGCGGGGCTTCGGCAACTCGCCCCTGCCGGGCCCGGCATCGTCGCCCTGCCCGAGCTCTGGGCCACCGGCTTCGCCTATGCGCAGTTGCCGGCGCTCAGCGCCCGCACCCCGGAAATCCTCGCCGCCCTCGCCAAGCTGGCCGGCCACCACCGCATCCTGCTCGCCGGCTCGCTTCTCGAGGCCGAGCCCACGCCCAGCGGCGTCCGCTACCACAACACCCTCTACCTCACCGGCCCGGACGGGGTTCTCGGCAGCTACCGCAAACAACGGCTGTTCGCGCCCATGGCCGAGGACCGGCATTTCGCGCCCGGCGACCAGCCGCTGCCCATCGCCACGCCGCTTGGCGTGGTCGCCCCGCTGATCTGCTACGATCTCCGCTTTCCGGAACTGGCCAAGGGGATGGCCGGACAGGGGGCGTCGCTGCTCATCATCAGCGGGCAGTGGCCGCTGGCCCGGATCGAAAACTGGCGCACCCTGGTGCAGGCCCGCGCCATCGAAAACCAGATGTTCGCCATCGCCTGCAACCGTTGCGGAACAACCGGCGACACCGTTTTTGGCGGCCACTCCATGCTGGTCGGCCCGGACGGCACCATCTTGGCCGAGGCAGGCACAGAGGCGGCGGTGGCCGGCGCCGCGCTCGATCCGGCCCTGCTTGCCGCGACCCGGCAGCGGTTCAACACCGTCGGCCCCCGCCCCTATCCCCCCCACGACCAGGAAAAAACCATCCCCCTGCCGGAATTGGAAACCATCGTCCGCACCCACAAGGCGGTGGGCCGCAAGGTGGTCTTCACCAACGGCTGCTTCGACATCCTCCACCCCGGCCACGTCACCTACCTGGAGGCGGCCCGCAGCCTGGGCGATTGCCTGATCGTAGGCCTCAACAGCGACAGCTCGATCAGGGCCATCAAGGGGCCGGAGCGGCCCATCAACCGCGAAGCGGACCGGGCCCGGCTGCTGGCGGCCTTGGGCTGCGTGGATCACGTGGTGATTTTTTCGGAAGAGACGCCGCTGAAGGTCATCACCGCCCTGCTTCCCGATGTGCTGATCAAGGGCGGCGACTGGGCCATCGACCAGATCGTCGGCGGCAAGGAGGTGAAGGCGGCGGGCGGGATGGTGGCGAATATCCCGCTGGTGGAAAATTTCTCCACCACCGCCCTGATCGCGCGCATCCGGCAACCGCAAGAATAGCCGTTCAAAGCCCCTCGGGCGCAGGGCAGATACGTTGCCAGCCCACGGGCAGATCCTCGACCACCATTCCCAGCTCGACCACAAAGGCCTCCAGATCCGCCGCGCAGCAGTTGAGCGCGGTGGGGGCACCGCCTGCCACCTCGGCCACCTCCCTTACCAGAAAGGCCCGCAACGCCTCGGCAACCTCTTGCCGCAGGGGAGTCACCGCCTCGGCCATCTCCTGCCGACGGCAGAATTCCTTGCACCGCGCCCAGTTGGCCTTGCTGCGCGCCACCCCACGATAGATGCCTTTCTTGCGGTTGCCGGGATCGAGGTCCCGGAGAATCATCCAACGAAAGCGTTTCAACGCCGCCTCCCGGAGACGGGCAAGATCCTGGGCATCCAGGGCCAACATCGGCCCCTCGGGGTCATCCTGCAGGTAATGGAGCGCGGCATGAAAGGCGACCTCCGGAATCTCTCCCGAATCCCCGAGAAGCAACACCTCATCGCACAGATATCTTTCCTTATCGGACATGGTGCCCAGACCTCACAGTTTGTAAACGCCACCCGGTGTTTAAATTTTTTTTTGCCAACGACGGCAACGGCCAGTCATCCATATTTAGCGGTGCGAATCGATTTCGCTATACCACGGATTGTATTTTGTGCCCAGACGGGGCGATCCTCGGAGGAAAGAAACCACATCCCCGGTATTTTTCCATTAAAGAGAAAAGACCATCATCCCGATAGGTTATAAAAATCCAGGGTGACAGGACCCGGAACGCCGGCCGCAGAGACGGTACGAAGACCGAAGCACCAACATTAACCAAGAGAGATTGGATATGCAACCCTCGCCCACCTTTCCGCTCGGCGCTCGCACCGCCACCGGACGGCACCGCAGATACCCCGCGACCTTGCTCCTGATTTTTCTGGCATGCCTGCTCCCCGCCCCGGTTTTCGGCCTGCAACCGCAGCCTGCGCCGGTAGCGCCGGCTGAGATCACCCACGAGGCGACCGGCCTTGCCGGCTCCGTCGGCCTGATGGCCCAGGAACTCGCCGGCCACCTCGCCGATGCGGACCCGCAGGCAGGCGAACTTGCCGACGGGATCGCCGTTTGCACCTTTGTCGAACTCAAAAAACTGACCCGCACCTCCTCCTTCGGCCGCTATCTGGCCGAACAGCTGATGAACGAATTTCAACAACGCGGCTACACGGTGGTGGAGATGCGCAAGGCCACCAGCCTCATGATCCAGGAACAACGCGGCGAGTACGGCCTTTCCAGAAATCCGGAGGATCTGAGTCCTACGGTGACCGCCGGCGCCGTTCTTACCGGCACCTACACCCTGGCCGGGGATTCCGTGCTGGTCAGCGCCAAGATCATCAACAACCGCAATGCCGCCATGCTGGCCAGCGCCACCTTGGTTTTCCCGCGCAACCAATTGATCAGCTCCCTGCTGTCCGACAGGGCCTCGGCCCGGACCGGCGAGAGGGAGGTTGTGTACATGAAAAAACTTGAACTATAATAATCATGCACTTTTCCTTATCAACGAAACAGCAAGCGAACATCTGAAGGCTTCCAGGGAGGAACAGAGATGAAAAAATCCATCACCCACACAGCGATTTGCGGCATCGGGCTGGGATTGCTGATGAACAGCGGTTG
The DNA here is from genome assembly GCA_029865195.1 of Desulfobulbaceae bacterium. Taxonomy (GTDB): domain Bacteria; phylum Desulfobacterota; class Desulfobulbia; order Desulfobulbales; family UBA5123; genus UBA5123. The sequence continues at coordinate 6,600 of JAOUHH010000009.1, read as the reverse complement.
CGCGACAATGCCTTTCTTCGATACCGACAAGGCGGCGATGGCGAGACCGGTGCCGGCAGCGGAACCGGTAATGACAGAGGAACCGGTGGCTTCGGCTCCGGTTGCCACCGCAGCCGAAGCGGAGGCCAAGCCGGCGCCAGCCGCGGCACCCTCGAAGGAGGCCGTAGCTGTGCCAACGCCACCGAAGGCCCCGGAACCTGCCGTCGCCCCGGTCCCAGCACCGTCGGCAATGGCGAAAACCGCCCCCGCCGTCTACAAATACGCGCCGGACTCCTCAAACTCCCTGGGCACCGAAAAGCAGCTGTCGGAATTCTGCCGCGAGATCGCCGGCAAGGTTTACTATGAACTGAAGCAGAACGGTGAAAAACACCTCAGCGCGCGCGTGGCGGTGGTTGATGCCGTCCCGCTCTCCGATCTCAAACGTGAAAGCGAGTTCGGCCGCCTCGTCTCCGAATACATGCTTACCGATCTTGCCGACCGGGGGATCAAGGTCACGGAACTGCGCCTCGGCAAGGAGATCAGCATCCTGCCGCAGACCGGCGAATTCATTCTTTCCCGTAATATCGGCGAACTGGCCACCGACTCGCCGATGATCGATTACGTCCTGGTCTCCACCTTCTCCAACACCAGAAAAACCCTGATCCTGCAAGGTCGCCTGGTCGCCCTGCAAAGCGGACTGGTTGAAACATCCTGGCGCTATACCCTGCCGCTGAACCGGGAACTGCTCGGCCTCTTTCACTCTCCGGAACAGCCGTTCACCATTGCCGTCAACGGTATGAACCGCTAGAATAAGACCTCAACAACGGACGATAAGGATACTCCCATGCGCAACCCATCAAACCACCTGCCGCACCTGATTCTCATGGCCTGCCTGCTCGCCGCCCTCTGCATGCCGTTGACCGCCCGGGCCGCCATAACCACGGACGACCAGAACGTAACGGCTTCGGACATCGGCAGAGAGGCCAATTACTCGTCACTCACCACGCTGGTGAACAACATCTGCGACGACGCCATTGTCCGCTTCGGCGATTTTTTCACCCCGGCCTCGGTAACCGTCCACCCCTTTGTGACCATCGATGACTCACCCCGCGGCCTCTCCTTGCTCGGCGTCGTCCTGGCCGATCAGATGCTGGCGATGATCAACAACGAAACCAGCACCCGGTTCGCCCTGCAGCACAGCGCCACGGAAACCCAGGAACTGACCGGACTGGTCCAGGAGATGGACGGGTATCTGCGAATCCACATCAAGGGCCGGAACGAACATGGAGAAAAACGCTCCCATGTGGTTGCCGTTGAGATGTCCGAGCCCCTGTACCGGGCTCTGCATACAACCGTCTCCCCGGGGAAAAGCCACTAACGGCCCATAGTCAATACCCTCTGGCCCGCCTCAGGGTCTACAGCGACAAGCGGATGATACGCCATGGCTGACGAAGAAAAAAACAACTCTGCAGAGATCGATGACTGGCTGGACGATTTTGAAGAAGCGGACAAGACCGGTGCGCAGATAGACCAATCCGATCTGGATGCCTTATTCAGCGGTGAGGACGGAATGACCCTGACGCCGGCCCCCGCCGCCCCGGCAGCGTCTACGACGGACAACGGTGTCGTCGACCAGTCGGACATCGATGCCCTCTTCGGCGATGCCGCAGGTGAAGAGACGCCCGCAGCCGCACCAGCCCCTGCCCCCCCGAGTGGCGGCACCATCGATCAATCGGACATCGACGCCCTGTTCGGCGATACCGCAGGCGACGCGCCCCCCGCAGCCGCTGCCGCCCCCGCTCCTCCGAGCGGCGGCGACGCTATCGATCAGTCGGATATCGACGCCCTGCTCAACGGCGGCGGCGATGCCTTGGCAACTGCTGCCCCGTCCCCGGCCTCGGATGCGGACGACAGCGGGCCGGTGAGCCAAGATGACATCGATGCCCTGTTCGGCGATACCGCCGCTGCCCCAGCAGCCCCCACCACTGCGGCCGCGCCGTCCCCTGCAGCGGAAAACGGGCCGGTGGATCAGTCTGAAATCGACGCCCTGTTCGGCGACATGGACAGCGGCACCATCGACGCAGGTGCCGGCAGCCAGGGCGCCGAAGATCTCGATCAGCTCTTCAACGAATTCAATGACAACGGCGGCAACGAGAGCAAGGTAGCAAAAACCGAAGAAGTCGATTTCACCGAACTGCTCGACGAAGACAAGGGCGGAGAAGAATCCTTTACCCTTGGCGAGGAGGATTTCAGCCTCAGCGCCGACGATTTCACCCTGGGAACGGAAGATACCGCCGGCGGTGAAACCATCGACGCGGAAGCGCTCTTCGGCAACGATGAAGAAACCCAGGCACTGCCGGACTTCCTGGCTGCCGGGCCCAGCGGCGAGGAAACCGTCACCCCCATGACCGAGAAAAAAGGCAAAAAGGGCCTCACCATCCCCGCATTCCTGAAAAACAAAAAGGTTATCGGCGCGGCGGCCACCTTGAGTGTCGCCCTGCTGGTCGGCGGCTACCTGTACCTGCATCCCGACGAGAAACTGGCCATTGTCATGCCGGAAGCGGTGCAGGAGGCGGTGAGCACGGCCACGGAGGCGGCCAATACGCCGCCTCGCGCCATCGGCTCGGAATACCAGATGCCGGCCGGCGGCGGCGAGCTCGCCATCCTGCTCAGCGCCGAGGACAAGGAAGGAGACAAACTCAGCTATGAGATAGCCACTGCCCCGACTCACGGCAGAATATCCGGCGAACCGCCGCGAATAACCTATCTGCCCAACAACAACTTCCCCGGCGAGGACCGCTTCACCTTCCTGGCCCGTGACGGCCATGGGGCGAGCGAACCCACCGAGATCCACATCACCGGCCCGAAACTCGCGGAACCGGCTCCTGTCGCCACCGCCGTTGCCAAGCCGAAACCGGCCGGCATCGGCGCCAAGGACATCACCCTCACCATGCGCAGCACCGAAAGCCTGGAACTCGACTGGCGGAAAATCTGGCGTGAGGCGAACAACGCGCCCTTCGGCAAGAATGTCGGCGTCCAGCTCCTTGAAACGAAACTGCACGGGCAATTGACCAAAATCGGCCCAGGGCTCCATCATTATCGCCCCGATCCCTATTTCAGCGGCTCCGACAGCATCAAATACCGGTTCCGTCGCGGCAAGACCCTCTCCAAGACCCGGGAAATCCGGCTGGTGGTGACCATGGGCACGCCGCCCCCGCAGATCCGCCTGGGCTCCCTGGCCAAGGCATATAAGGTTGGCGAGCGGGTGGTAGTGGACGCCAGCGCCACCCGCGATGAAAAACGCGAGAGCCTGCGCTTCAACTGGGAGCAAACCGGCGGGACGCCGATCCGGTTCAAGACCCTGAACGACGAAGGCTCCATCATCTCCTTCATCGTGCCATCCTCATTCTCCAATACCTCTTCCCGTGGCCCGGAAATCATGGTAACCGCCATCGACGAAAGCGGCCAGGAGGACCAGCGAAAAATCGCCATCCACACCGTACCCCGGCAACGCGCCGCCCTTTGGCGGGGTGTCAGCAACGACGTCATCGCGGTGGAACCGGGTTGCCCGCAGGGACGCTGCCCAGGCGAGATGCTGCCCTGGCCCTATCCGGATTAAGACAAAACACATAAACACCAGCTCAAACAGGAAGAGGGAGACCGCAACCAGCGGCCTCCCTCTTCCTGTTTAAACGCCACGCCTGATCGGCTTGCCGGCGGACTACTTGAGGATCTTGCGCATCGCGCTGATCACCTCTTGGTAGTTGGGCTTGCCGAAGATGGCCGAGCCGGCGACAAAGATGTTGGCGCCCGCCTCGGCGGTGGCGGCCAAGGTCTTGGGACCGATGCCGCCGTCCATCTCGATGCCGGTGGCGAGGCCGCGCTGGTCGATCATCTCCTTGAGTTTGCGTATCTTGGGGATTGCCGAGGGGATAAAGGACTGCCCGCCGAAGCCGGGGTTGACGCTCATCAGCATCACCAGATCGAGATCCTCCAGCACGTAATCGAGGCTTTCCAGAGGGGTGGCGGGATTCAACACCGCCCCCGCCTTTTTCCCCAGGTCCTTGATCGCCTGAATGGTCCGGTGCAGATGGCGGCAGGTCTCGACATGGACGGTGATCCAGTCGGCGCCGGCCTTGGCGAAGCTGCTCAGATACCGATCCGGTTCCGAGATCATCAGATGGACATCCAGGGGCAGATCGGTGATCTTGCGCACCGCCTGCACCACCAGCGGCCCAATGGTGATATTGGGGACGAAGTGGCCGTCCATGACATCGATATGGATCACATCGGCGCCCGCCTCGGCCACCGCCGAGATCTCCTCGCCGAGCCTGGCAAAATCGGCGGAAAGGATGGACGGCGCTATCATATACTCTTGCATCATCTTGCTCACTCCTGTTCCGATGCCGGAGCCCCGGCCGACGCCGGGGTTGCCTCGGATGCATTCTGGGGGACGGCCGCAGCCTCGGGAACGGCGGGATTGCCCTCCTCGGCTGCCGCCGGCGCGGGTTCGGCGCCGACACTGACCATCACATAGTTATCCGGTTGAATATATTTGCGGGCGACCTCCCGCACCTGCTCGGCGGTAACCTCTTCCACCGCCCGTACATAACGGGTGCCGAAATCAAGCCCAAGCCCGTAGGTCTGGTCCAGGGCCGCCTCAAGGGCTTGCGCGCTGTGGGTTTGCAGCCCAAGCTCGTAATGGCCGACCACCACGTTCTTGGCCTTCTGCAGTTCCGCCTCGCCCAGCGGCTCCTCGCGCACCCGGTACAGCTCGCCCCACATCGCCTTCACCGCCTCCGCCTTTTTATCGGGGCTGGTGCCGATATAGATGCCGAAAGAGCCGGTATCGATCCCCTGCAGGGAAAAGGAGGAGAGGCTGTAGGCCAGGCTCTGCTTGTCGCGCAGCTGGGTGAACAGGCGCCCGCTCTGCCCGCTCAAGGCCGTATCCAGTACCTCCAGGGCGTAACGGTCGGCGCTGGTCAAGGTCGCACCGAGGAAACCGATGATCACATGCACCTGCTCCTTGTCGCGGTCGATGTTGACAATCCGGGGCGCCGCCGGCGGGTCCGGCGGCAGGATCTCGCCGCCGCCGGTCGCGGCCATGCCGCCGACCCGCCAGTCCCCGAAGAGCCCGGCGATGATCTTATGCACCTGCGCCGCCTCCACGTCGCCGGCGACGGAGATAACCATCCGGTCGGGACGGGCGTATTCTGTGTAGATCTTCTTGAGCGCGGTGGTCGACATGTGGGCGATGACCTCTTCGGAACCCACCGTGTTCAGGCCGTACGGATGGCCCTGGAAAAGGGTCCGGTTGAACTCCCGGAAGGCAAGCGACGGCAGCGAATCTTCCTGCTGCTTGATCAGCGCCAGGAGTTCCGGCCGAATCTTCTCGGCCTCGGCCGCAGCAAAGGCCGGGGTGCGCACGACGTCGCGGACCAGCGTCATCCCCGCCTCGAAATAGCGGGCCAGGAAATCACCCCGGACGCCGAAGGTGTTCTTGCCGTTAAACCCTTGCAGGTCGCCGGCCATATCCGCCACCGCCACCGCCAATTCCCGTGCCGACATCTTTTCGGTGCCCTTGCTCACCAGATCGGCGATCAGGGCAAAGGCGCCGTTGGTCGCCGTGGTTTCGCCACGCAGGCCGCCGGGGAAGACCACCCGCACCGCCACCGTGGGCACGGCCGGATTCTCGCGGACAAGCAGGGTGATGCCGTTGTCCAGCACAAAGCGGTGCATGTTGGGCAAAAAGGAATCGGCGACCAGCGAGGCCGGCGCGGCATGCCGTGCGGCATCATCGGCCTTGGCGATGAGCGCCTTGAATGATTCCTGCCCTTCATCGAGAGCGGCACCGGCCGGGATCAGGAAGCCCGCGACAATCCGCTCCGGCTTGAGATAGATGGCCGCGACGCGTTGAATATCCTCGCGGGTAACGGCCCGCACCTGGGCGATATAATCATCCTCCCGGGGGTCGCCGGCGAGGAACTGGAAGGAGCCCAGCACCCGTGCCTGCCCCTCCATGCGCTCCAGGTTGAAGATGAAATCGCTCTCCAGATTCCGCTTGGCCCGCTCCAGCTCCCCGGTGTCAACCGCCACGTATTTCAGCTTAAAAAGCTCTTCGAGAGCGGCTTCCAGGGCGGCCATGCCCTTCTCCACGGACAGGGCCGCGGTAATCTCCAACAGCCCGGGATCGCGGGGGGTAAAGGCCGAGGCGTCGATGCGGTAGACCAGCCCCATCTCATCCCGCAGACGGTGATAGAGCCTGGAACTCTGGCCCTGGCCGAGAATCATCCCGATCACGTCGAGCACCGGTGTGTCGGGGTTGGCAAAGGCGGAAACGGGCAGGGCGACGGCCATATGCGCCTGTTGGACATCATCCTTGACCACGAAGAGGGTGGAAGCGGTCCGGACCGGCTCTGCCTGCAAGGAAGGCGATTTGCCGTTGCCGTCGGCCAGGCCGCCCATCAACTCGACCACCTTGTCCTGCACCTCCTTGTAGGCGACATCGCCCACCACCACCACGGTCAGGTTGTTGGCCTGGTAATGTTTCTCCATGTAACGCAGGATATCGTCGCGGGTGAAGGATGAGACGCTCTCCTCGGTGCCGATGATCGGTTTGCG
>JAOUHH010000008.1 GCA_029865195.1 Desulfobulbaceae bacterium | reverse complement strand
CACTGCCGATACGGGTGACCACCGTCGCCTCCACCCCGAGCTGCCCGAGCTGATAGGCGACATTTACCGGCGCCCCGCCGAGTACCCGCCGATCAGGGAAACAATCCCACACCACCTCCCCGACCGCCACGATCCTGCCTTTCACCATGCCCACGCCGCCAGCCCCCCGTGTTTATTGCCCGCTGTCGAATTGTCCGTTGTCGAGAAACCGGTAATGGCGGATCCCGTCGAGGATTCCCGCCGCATACCCATGCTCGCTGAAATAGGTCCGGCGCAGCCCTTGCAACGCCTCCAGCTCCGGGCTGTGGTTGGCCACCACCACCCCGGCGGTGTCGCCTCGCAGCATGTCTTCGTCGTTGCCGCAGTTGCCGCAGGCCAGTATCTGCGGCAGGGGGATGGCCCATTTATAGCTCAGATAGCGCACCGCCTTGCCCTTGGAGGCGCGATACGGCAGGATGTCCAGAAACTGACCGCGCGAAAAGACCAGTCGATAACGGAGCTTTCCCGCCTGCAGCCGCCGATGCACCTCGGCCAGCAGATCCGGATCGTCTTCCATGTAATAGCTGACCTTAAACTGCCGCTGGCTCTCGGGTTCCTGCAGTTCCAGAAAATCGAGGTCCGCGAGAACCTCACGGATCTGCCGCGGCTTCCAGAGATAGGAGAGATGGTGCTGCCACCCCTTGTCCGGATGCAGGTTAGGGCCGTAGAAGATCTCCGTTCCCACTGAACAGATAACGATATCCGGCAGTGGAATATTGTTTTCCGCCAACACCTCCTTGGTCATCTGCAGGCAGCGGCCGGTGGCGACTCCCCAGGCCAGGGCGTGCCGATTGGCGGCAAGCACGGCCAGCAGTTCCGCCGTCGCCGCCTCGTCGCCGACCAGGGTGTCATCGATATCGCAGACCAACAACCGGTCGATGGCACTCAACCGTTCCCCGAACGCGGTTTTTCGCCCCTCGGACTGCCCGCGCTTCTGATCAGGCATCCCGGCCTGCACCTCGGCGAACACCGCCAGCGTCTTGCGGCAATGGGTTTCCCAGGCATAATGTTCCCGCACACCGTTGATGCCGTTGCGGGAATACCGCTCCCAGAGCTCCTTGTCCACGAGGATTTTTTTAAGCGCCCCGGCGATCTCCCCAGTATCGGTGGGATCGATCAACAGGCCGTTGCCGCAGTTGCCGATGATATCGGCGGGGCCGCCTTCCCTGGTGGCGATGATCGGCACCCCGCAGGCCGCCGCCTCGATGAGGGTCAAGCCGAACGGCTCCACCAGCGCCGGGTTGACGAACACCCCCTGACTGTCGGCGCAGAGTCGGTACAACTCGGGCACCTCGATGGAGAAATCATGCTTCTTGGGGATGGCCAGGCTGCCGTAGAGGTCATAGCGGTCCATGAGCAACAGCATCTCGGTAAGGACATTGCGCTCGTTTTCCTCCATCCCGGCGATATTCTTGCGAATCCCGGCAAAGATGGCCAGGTTGGCGATGGCCTTGAGCTCCTTGTCCTCGCCGTAGGCGGTGATCAATCCGGCGATGTTCTTGCGCTGATCCGGCCGGCAGAGCGCGAGGATGAAGGGTTTTTGCGGATTGACCCAGAACCGGTGCAGCTCATGGAGCAGGGTCATCCGGGCCTGCCGGGAGATCTCGTCATCGAGCTGGGGATCAAGCTGCAGCGCGTAGTAGGGATAAAAGGTGTCGATGTCGATGCCGGGCGGGATTACCGTATAGCTGCCTTCCTGATGGTTATCGTAGAGGCCGTACTGCTCACGGATTTCATGGTTGGTGCTGGTGATGACCTTTTCCGACTCCTTGATCACCCGCTCCTCGATCTGGATGCGGTGATCGATGCGATAGCGGCGAATGACCTCCTCTTCGGTCATCCCCTCGACCAGCAGCTTTTCAAGCTTGTGCCGGCCCATGGAATGGCCGGTGAAGACAAAGGGCCGGCCGAAGATACTGGCCAGCTCCTTGGCCACGTAGCCGCCATCGGCATAGTGGCCGTGAAAGAAATCGGGCACCCGCCGTTCGATCTTGATAAATTTGAGGGATTTATCGATGAATTCATCGAGATGCGGCCAGAGCAGTTCCTTGCGGATATAGCGGCGGCCGCCGCAGCGGATGCGAACGATGCGGGCCTTGTCGGAAATGGGCTCGACAGGCACCGCGTAATCGGCCGAGACGCTCCGGTCGTCGATGAGCCGGGTGACGAGATCGACCTGGGCGACCTCGGGCTGGGCCGCCAGAGCGCGGGCCAGTTCCAGCACGTATTTGACCTGGCCGCCGGTATCGGCGTCGCGGCCCAACTCCGGGCGTTCGCCCCGGATCAAGCCATGAATACTGTAGAGTTGCAGGTACAGTCCTGATTCAGCCATTACTCCCCCTCAGGTCATGTTTTCTGCAGACAACCGCCGTATCGGCCGCCACCCGCGCGCCGCGACTTCACCCCCGATGAAACCAACGTTTGATATCCGTGACGGTGAATTGTTTCACCACCGGCCGCCCGTGCGGGCAATGGGAGAATATCTCCGCCTCCCGCATCCGGCGCAGCAAGGCGGAGATCTCTTCCGGCTGCAGGCTCTGGCCACCCTTGATGGCCGCCTTGCAGGCCATGCCGGCCAGCACCGCCTCGGTTTTGGAACCGGCCCCACTCCCACCCGACTCCAGTTGTGTCAAGATATCCCGCACAATCACCTCGGCCGCCAGATGCCCGACAATGGCCGGCACCGCCTTCACCACATAACTGTCGCCCCCGAAGGGCTCGATGTCAACCCCGAGGGCCGAGATTTCCGCAGCAAAACGAGCGAGCAGCCGCTTTTCCTCGCGGTCGCACTCGATGACCTTGGGGAAGAGCAGCGCCTGCCGCGCCACGGCCCCGGCCGCATACTGCCGCTTCATCTCCTCGAACAGCAACCGTTCGTGGGCGGCATGCTGATCGATGACCACCAGCCCCTCCTCCCCCTCGCAGAGGATGTAGGTGCCGAGCAACTGGCCGATGGGGCGCAGGGCGTCGGAGCCGACCGGACACCCGGCAGGCACGGCGGCTGGCGCCGCCGCAGGCACCGGCGCGCTGGCAACCGGCTTCGCCGCCGGTGCCGGTTCGCGGCTGGTCAGCGGCGCAAACGCCAACTCCGGTTGCGCCCAGGTCGATGGCGGTTCCTCGACCGATGCCGAAACGACGGGAGGGGAAGAAGGATCCGGCCGCCGCACCTTCGGTGCCGGCACCACGAACAACTCGTCCTGCAAGGCCCGCTGATAACGCATCATTCCCTCACGGGCGGCAAGGGACACCAGTTGATGCACCAGGGTCGGCCGTTGAAAACGGACCTCCTGCTTGGTCGGATGCACGTTGACATCGACGCTTGCCGGCGGCACCTCGATGAAGAGCGCCCCCGCCGGCCGCGCCCCCTTCATCAGGAACCCACGCAGCCCTTCGGCCAGAGCATGCACGACCATCCGCTCCCGAATCACCCGGCCGTTGACAAAAAGCCGCAACCGCCCGGCCGTGGCCAGCATCTCGTCGGGCGGCACGAGATAACCATGCACCCGTACGCCGTCAGCCGCCTCGTCAAGCCGGACCAGGGGGGCGTTGGCTGCCCGCCGCCCCCCCACCGCCCGCACCCGCGCCTCCAGATCGTCGGCCATGGCCGACACGCTGAAAACCTCGCGCTCATCCACCTGATAGACAAACCCGATCCGCGGATAGGCAAGGGCATAGTTTTTCACCACCTCTTCGATATGGGCGAGTTCGGTCGGCGCGGTTTTGAGAAACTTCTTGCGGGCCGGCATGTTGCCGAAGAGATCGCGCACCTCCAGCACCGTCCCCTTGGCACACCCCATCTCATGCACCTTGAGCACCCGGCCGTGGCGGATCTCAACCCGCGCCCCCAGTTCGGCGCCGGCGGGTCGGGAGGTGATGGTCATCCGGGAAACCGAGGCGATACTGGGCAACGCCTCGCCGCGAAAGCCCAGGGTGGCGATGGCCGACAACTGCCCTTCGTCGGTGAGCTTGCTGGTGGCATGCCGCTCAAGGCTCAGCAGGATATCGTCCTGATCCATGCCCTCCCCGTCGTCAAGGACCCGGATCAAACGCGTGCCACCGCCCTCGATCTGCACGGAGACATGCGCGGCACCGGCGTCGATTGAGTTTTCGACAAACTCCTTCACCACCGAGGCGGGGCGCTCAACCACCTCGCCCGCGGCAATGCGGTTTGCCAAACTTTCGGGAAGAATCCTGATCCTGGACAAAACTTACAGACTACCCTCGATGTTGAGTTCAAGCCAGTGCGGGTCCCACCACTCGATGGGATTCACGAAGATGCCGTTCACCAGCATAGCGAAATGGAGATGATCGCCGCCGGCCATGCCGGTAGCGCCGGTCCGCCCAAGCGGGGCGTCCTTCTCGACCATGTCGCCGACCTTGACATCGATCTGGTTGAGGTGGGAGTAAAGGCTGAAAACGCCCAGCCCGTGGTCGACAATCACCGTGTTGCCGTAAATCCCGAGATAGTCGGCAAAAACCACCCGGCCCCGGTTGGCGGCGCCGACCTCGGCATGCTTGGTGGAGGCCAGGTCGATGCCGAGATGGACCTGATTGTCGATCTCCTCATTGTTGTAAAAATAGGTGCGGTAATCGGCATAGCCGGCCCGGTTGCTCCCGGCCAGACGCCCGAACACGCCCTGCCAGAAGCGTTCCGGCGCCGAGGTGGCGCACACCTCGGCGATCCGTTTGTTGTTTTCCTGCCGGATCCGGGTGTTGATGGTGATATATTGCTCAAGCGGCGTACCGATAAGTTGTTCGGTGTGGGCCGCAAACTCGGGCAACTTGCTGGCAAGGAAATCGTCACTGATGTTGATCCGGTCAACCTTTTTCGGCGAGCGCCGCAGGAGCATGCCGAAATCACTGCTGCGGCCGACGTTGCCGGCCAGGTCGGTCGCGGTCACATACGCCTGGGTGATCTTCTCGGCATCAAAACGGATGGCGATGGTCGCCCCATACACGCCTTCACCATGCGAAGAAAGCGGATAGCCGGGATGAAAATCCCCATCGATGACGACCCCATGCTTGGCCGTCGGCTCGCTCAGATGATACACCACCGCCCCGGCGCCGCCGGCCTTGATGTGGTTGGGCGATGCGGTGATCTGTACGCTGGGCGGTCTGGTGTCGATGGTCGCCGGAAAGGAGGCCGTGACGATATTGCCGGTCCGCCAGTGCCACCATGAATAATCGTGGGCGATGACCACCAGCCGGGCCTCGCCGTCGGTGAATTTATGCGCCTTGGCATCAACGTCGAACTCTTCCGCGATCCGAGCCGGGCCGGAGACGATGCCGAAACCGGTGCCGGGGTACTGCTGCTCATGCACCGTCACCCGGTGCCCACCCTGCTCCAGGACCACCGAGAAGCCCCGCACGCCGCTCTTGGCATCGCTGATCGTCACCCCCACCCGCTTGCTGGCACCGAGGTGAGCGATATCCGTCGTCACCTCGATCTGCGGCAACTCCATCTCATAGAGCTTCATGCCGCCAAACACCACCACCGCCAACACCACGAGAAGCCCCAGCCACAGCGACGGCATCCCCCGTTTTTTTTCCTTGCCAAGCTTATCAACCGACTCAAGTTTCATAAACCAATCCCTCATCAAGATTCATATCACCCGGCTGCGACTACCGGACACCCCCTGCCGCCGCCGGACGAATAATTCGCCAGATAATCCCGCCAACCCTACCACATTCACGAACAAAAAGGTAGGCTCGGCAAAAGACTTTGGTGCAATTAACCCACCTAAATCCTTGACAGAAAAGGAGGCACTTAATAGTTTGGTAGGCTGCATGCCGCGTCGCGGCGCAACCTCAGAATATATGCCATGCAGCAATTTGATACCGTTATCATCGGTGGCGGCCCGGGTGGATTGGCCTGTGCCGCCGCACTGGCACACAAGGGGGCCAAAGTCTTGCTGCTTGAACGCAAGCAGCGGTTGGGCGCCAAGGTCTGCGCCGGCGGCGTCACCTGGTCAGGGCTCGGCGCGAAGCTGCCCCCGGAGCTCATCGAACGCTCCTTTGCCGTTCAAAAAATCAGTTCTTCCTGGCAAACCGCTACCCTACAGGCGCACATCCCGATCATCTCCACCGTCAACCGGCTGCATCTCGGCCGCCACATGGCCGAAAAAGCGCTAGCCGCCGGGGCTACCATCAAAGCAGGGGTTTCGGTCAGAGAGATCCACGACCATCACCTGACCACCACCGACGGCGCTTTCGGGTATCGCTTTCTGGTCGGGGCCGACGGCAGCAGTTCACTGGTGCGCCGCTATCTGCGCCTTCCCGCCGAGCGGATGGGCATCGGCATCAACTGCCAAATGGAGACAACCTTTGCCGAGATGGAGTGGTGCCTGGACAGCAAGCGTTTCGGCTGCGGCTACGCCTGGATCTTCCCCCATCGCGACTCCACCTCGATCGGTGCGTATGTCGATCGCCGCGCCATGAACGCCACCACCCTGCTCGAACGCTTTCTGGACTGGTGCGCACATCGGGGGATCGACCTCCACGGCTGTCGACCGCGCGCCTCGCTGATCAACTTCGATTTCAGGGGCTACCGCTTCGGCAACCGTTTTCTGGTCGGCGACGCGGCGGGCCTTGCCTCAGGGCTGACCGGGGAAGGCATCTACCCGGCCATCCTCTCCGGGGAAACCATCGCCGAACTGATCGCCGATCCGGCCGCCGACACCGGCAGGCTCGACCGCCTGATCCACCGACAACGGCATCACCACCGTTTCCTGAGCCGTGTCGGCAAAAACCGCCTCTGCAGCCTGCTCTGCAGCGAGGCGATCCTCCTCGGGCTGCGCACCGGCCTCATCCCGCTCCACGCCTTGGAAATGGGCGCGGAACAACCCGCGCCGTCCCAACCTCAATCCCACAGATACCATCAACAAGGATCAGCACGATGACACCATCCATGTCCACCAGGAAATCCACCCTCCACACCGCCCTCTTCCTGATCGTCTGCGGCGGCATCTTCCTGTTCCTCTGGAACGCGCCGCCGGAAACAACGGTCAGGTTGCCCCAGGACGCCGACCACGCCAAGTACTACCCCATGGACAAGAAAGAGGCGGAGAAGGAATGTCAGAACTGCCATAATCCGGAAGGCGCAGCGCTCCCCAAGGACCACCCGCCCAAATACCGCTGCCTTTTCTGCCACAAGAAGATGGAACAAGAAGGCCAATGACGACCAACGCCATCGTTCTCGCCTCGCTGGCGGAAACCATCGATTTCGGCCGCCAATTGGGCCGGATAGCGCGCCCCGGCGACATCATCACCATGACCGGCAACCTGGGGGCGGGCAAGACAACCCTCACCCAGGCCATTGGCCAAGGGCTGCAGGTGCCTGAGGAGTGCTACATCACCAGCCCGACCTTCAGCCTGCTGCACGAGTACCCTGGCCGGATACCGCTCTACCACATGGATTTATACCGTCTGGCCGACGAGGAGGAGATCGAGGTGCTGGGGTTTGAGGACTATCTCTACGGCGAGGGGCTTTGCGTCATCGAGTGGCCGGAGCGGCTCGGCTCCCTGATGCCGACCGAGCGGCTTCACATCGACCTCCGCTTTGCCGGCGAAACGGCCCGTCGGGCCGAGCTTACCGGTTATGGCGACGGCTGGCGGGCAAGGATCCCGGCCCTGCTGGCGCCGTCGGCAGAATGACATCGCCGGGCAATCCCCGCCCCCGCAGGCCAATCACCCGGCCGGCTCCGGCGGCCGCCCCTGGGCGGCGCAGCCATCCGCCTCTTCCACCAGCACCGCTTCAAGACGCGCCCGGATGATGGGCTTGGTGAGAAATCCGTTCATCCCGGCCCCGTAACAGGACTGCTCATCCTCCTTGCGGGCATGGGCGGTAAGCCCGATGATCGACAGGGGCTTGGTCCTGTTCCGCAGACAGGCATACTGCGCCCGCGTACCCGCTGAAGCCTCGATCTTCCTGATCCTCCGGGTCGCCTCCAGGCCGTCCATATTCGGCATCTGCACATCCATCAGAACCAGATCGAAGACGTGCTTTTCAAGCTGCACCAACGCCTCGATGCCATCCCCGGCCACCGCCAGTTCACAGCCCTGTTTCTTGATGATGATCGAGGCCAGCCGCTGGTTGACCGGATTGTCCTCCACCAGCAGCACCCGCAAGGCGGAGCGGGCCGGCTGGGCCTCGGCAGGAATATTTTCTGCATCGCGCCCCTGCTCCGGGCGGGCGACGACAACGGTCTCCGGCCGGGCGACCTTGAGCGGCAGGGTGAAGTAAAAGGAACTGCCCTGCCCCTCCACGCTTTTGACCGAAATGCTCCCCCCCATCAACTGCACGAGTTGATGGCAGATGGCAAGACCGAGGCCGGTGCCGCCATACTTTCTGGTGGTCGAGCCATCGGCCTGGGTGAATTTGTCGAAGATCGCCTGCTGCCGCTCGGGGGGGATGCCGATGCCGGAATCACGCACCGTGAAAACAACCTGCGCCCGCTCGCTGGTCAGGTCTTGCAACCCGATGGTGATCGCCACCTCGCCGGCGGCGGTGAACTTCATGGCGTTGCCGACCAGATTGATGAGAATCTGCCGCAGGCGATTGTTGTCCCCATACAACAGGGCCGGCAACTCCGGCGCGATTTCCACCACAAAGGTAAGCTTCTTTTCCCGGGCCGGGATCCGGAACAGATTGGCCACGTTATCGACCGTTTCCCGCAGATCGAAAGGCGAATTGTCGAGTTCGATCCGGCCCGCCTCGATCTTGGCGAGATCCAGGATATCGTTGATCAGCACCAGCAGGTTCATCCCTGCGTTCTTGATGGTCTGGGCGTACTCCCTGGATTCCTTGTCCAGTTTCAACTCAAGGAGCAGATCCGAAAAACCGATGATGGCGTTCATCGGCGTCCGCAATTCATGACTCATGTTGGCCAAGAACTCGCTCTGCAGGCGGCTGGCTTCTTCCAATCGGGCGTTGGTGTTCCGCAGTTCCGCGGTCTGCCGGGCGATCTCGCTTTCCAGGGTGCGGGCGTATTCCTTTTCCTTGTCCTGAATGAGCCGGTATTGCCTAAAGTTGTCCTCGATGAGAGCGGTATGCTTCTGCTTCAACACCCCTATCTGCCGGTAGATCTGTTCATTCTCTATCTGCAGCAGTTGTTGCTCCTGTTGCAGCAGGGCGTAGTCGATAACCCCTTGCAACAGCTCCCGCCCGTGCGATTCCGCGAGCAGATTGCCGGTGCGGCCAGGCAGGGAGAACAACAGCACCGCGCTGACCTTGTCGACCCGGAGCCCGTAACACCACTCGCCATCCTGCCCCTGTTCGGCAACCGGCTTCCCCCCGGCGGCGTGGGTTTTTTCTAGAAGTTGCGCCACGCCCTCCGACGAACAGGGTTGATCGACAACCTCCGGCAGCACAACCCCGTTGTCCCCATGCAACTGGATAAATGCCTGGGGGACTTGCTCTCGCAGGACCTGATAAAAAGCCTTCAGCTCTTCATCGCCGTCCAACAGATCGTCAAAGACATTTTCGAACTCAACCCCGGTCATGGTCGGCGTCACAAATCGGTTTCATAGAGATCCTTGGCCTTGGCCATTTCGGTCGGCAGATCGCGCATGATCACCTTGTAGTTGGTCATCGACGAACGAACATGCCGCACCAGATAGTCGGGCAACGGGTCAAACCTGCCGACAAGCGGCGAATAGCCAAGCTTGCCGGCCACATATTCGGCCAACTGCAGGATACTGGTGATACTGCCGAGGGAGTGTTTCCGCTCCATATCGTGATGCAGGCGGATCGCCTTCAGCACCTCGTTGGGAAGCCGCCACTCCTTGGCAAGGAGATTGCCGACCAGACAATGATCGGTGCCGATGGCCTCCATTTCGCACAAGGCCAGCGTATTCTTGGTCGGATCATAGGCGGCGCAGGCGCTCCACAGCGACTCTCCCACCAGCTGATCCTCGACGATCAGGCCGATGTCGTGAATAATGCCGGCCAGAAACACATCCTCGCCCTCCTGACCGAATATCCGCTTGGCGATCATCTCGGCGATAATGGCGACGGTGGCCGAATGGATCCACAGATTCTTCCTGGAAAAGCCGTTCTCATTCTCGCCGCCGCGGAAGAGATTGCGCAACGCCTCAACCGCGACCAGGTTTCGGAGATTCTTCATGCCGACATAGACGACGGCCTTGGGGATGGACTCAACCTTGTTGATCAGGCCGAAATAAGGGCTGTTGACGAGACGCAGGAGACGGGTAACGAGGACCGGATCGAGTTTGATGACCTCTTCGAAGTCATGCATGGTGCTCCGGTCGTCGTTGACCAGTTTGGTAAGCCGCAAGGCGACGTGGGGGAGCGTTTTGAGGTCGCTGAATTTTCGGACCAGTTCTTGGGCTGTAGGCATAAGTTACCAGAAGTGATCGGTAGGCATGGCCAGGAAAATGAGCCGGTGGACGGCACCCGGATCGGGCGTCTCCGCAAGCGCAACCCGCAACATGGGATAGGACAATTACCCCTATTTGAAATTTGCCAGTTCCGCAACCATGGTCGAGAGAGGGGCAACCAGCATTGAGGCGCCCTCAAAATCCCCGGCCCGCCCGGCCATTTCCATGGCTTCAGCCAAGGTTGCGAGTTGTTCAATGCCGAGGCTGGCGGCGGCCCCCTTGATGCTATGGGCGGCATTCCCCATGCCCATGGCATCACCGGCCGCCATCGCCGCCTTTATCTCGGCGAGATCGTCGGCGGAGGAGGAACGCAAAAGGCCGAGGAGTTCAGCCAGCATTTCCTCGTCATCACCGGCCTGCTCAAGAGCAAATTCCCTATCCCATTGCAATGCAGTCATATCGAATTGTCTTCCCCAAGTAGAAAACTCGCAGAATTTTATTCTGTCAATTCAACAACTACCACGATTCAGAAGCCATTTCAACCGGCAAAAGCCTGAAGCAGGTGAAGTTGCAAGCGGTTCAACCAGCCTAAACGGTCCGCCCGACCACCTCTTCAACCTTGGCGAAAGGGATCACGCCATCCCGCAAGAGCAGACAGCGGCCGTCATCGCCACAGCCGACCAGGGTTGACCCCTTGCCACCCGGCGTTTCGCCGCCGTCGAGAATGAAATCGACGGCGTCACCGAATTGTGCGGCCACCTGCGCGGCACTGACGGCGGGCGGCCGCCCGGAAAGATTGGCGCTGGTCGCGGTGACCGCCCCCCCCAGAGACACAAGCAGGCTTGCGGCAACCTCATGCGACGAAACCCTGACCCCGACGGTGCCGGTGCCGCCGGTGAGCAGTGGCGACAACCCAGGCAGGGCCGGGAAAACAAGGGTCAACGGCCCGGGCCAGAATACCTCCAGAAGCGGCTGGAAAACGACCGGCACCCGGCTTGCCAGCATCGGCAATTGCCCCCGATCCTGGATGAGCACGAGTACCGCCTTCCGGCGCGGGCGCTCCTTAATGGTAAAGAGACGGGTCAGGGCGGCGACGTTGAAAGGGTCCACCGCCAAGCCGTAGTAGGTTTCGGTCGGGAAGGCGACCACGCCGCCCTGTTGGATGATCCGCACAGCCGTGGCCAGATCGGCGGCCGAAACCTTGGGGGACGATGCAAGTCCGCTCATGTACTGTCCCGCCGGACCGGCTCCCTAACCCATTGACTCGATTTTAAGAGCCTTGGCATCTACCTCCGCCGCCATCTGCTCCTTGAACTGAGCGAGCTTTTCGGCCATCTGCGGGTCGGAGATGGACAGAATCTGACAGGCGAGGATGGCGCCGTTTTTTGCCCCGGCCTTGCCGATCCCCATGGTTGCCACCGGCACCCCCGGCGGCATCTGGACGGTGGAGAGCAGGGCGTCAAGCCCGTTCAGGGCGGAGGCGTCCATGGGGATGCCGATCACCGGCAGGGTGGTGTGCGCGGCGAGTACCCCGGCCAGATGGGCGGCCATGCCGGCGGCGGCGATAATCACCTTGACGCCCCGCGCACGGGCGGTTTCGGCAATCTTCATGGCCCGGGCCGGCGTCCGGTGGGCCGATGCCACGGTCATCTCATACGGCACGCCCATCTTTTTCAAAAAGTCTGCACAGGTCTGCATCACCGGCAGGTCTGAATCACTTCCCATCAAGATCGAAACCATTGCTCCTCCTTGGTCGCGGCGCAACGCCTTTTGACCGATATCCTTGCGATAAAAACAATCCTGCCAACTGATCTTGCCCACCGCCGCATACGCTTTGTCGATGGCACCCTGCAAGGTCGTACCGATGGCGGTCACCCCCAGAACACGGCCGCCGTTTGCCACCACCCGGCCATCTTTTTGCGCGGTGCCGGCGTGAAAAACCACCACGTCCTCGACTGCGGACGCCGCCGCAAGGCCATCAATGACCTGTCCCTTCTCGTAGGCCCCGGGATAGCCACCAGCGGCCATCACCACGCATACCGTCGGTCGGGGATCGATCTCCAGGGTGATCTCATCAAGACGCCCGTCGACCACGGCCTCCATGATGTCAACCAGATCGGTCTTCAGCCGCATCAACAACGGCTGCGCCTCGGGATCGCCGAACCGGCAGTTGAACTCCAGCACCTTGGCCTTGCCCTGGTCGATCATCAAGCCGGCGTACAACATCCCCTTATAGGGACGGCCCTCGGCGGCCATGGCCCGAATGGTCGGCAGCATCACCTCCTCCATGGCCTGCCGGTGCAGATCCGCGGTGACCACCGGCGCCGGCGAATAGGCGCCCATGCCGCCGGTATTGGGTCCCTTGTCGCCGTCGAAAACTGCCTTGTGGTCCTGGGAGGTGGGCAGCGGCAGTACGGTCTTGCCGTCGGTGAAGGCGATAAAGGACGCCTCCTCGCCAACCAGAAACTCTTCAACCAGCAAACGATCGCCCGCCTGCCCAAAGGCCTTGTCGGCCATAATCAGATCAACAGCGCTGATCGCCTCGGCCACGGTATGGGCGACGATCACCCCCTTGCCGGCGGCAAGGCCATCGGCCTTGACCACCACCGGCGCACCGACCTCCTGGATATAACGAACCGCCTCGGCGCGATCGGTAAAGGTTCGGGAGCGGCCGGCCGGGATGTTGTACTTGGCCAGGAGATCCTTGGTGAACACCTTGCTGCCCTCAAGGATCGCGCCGGCCTGTGAGGTGCCGAACACCCGCAGCCCCAGTGCCTCGAAACGGTCAACAATCCCCAAGGTCAACGGCAGTTCCGGCCCCACCACGGTGAGACCAATGGCCTCGTCACGGGCAAAGGCCGCCAGTTTTTCGATGTCATCCGCGGCGATATCAACACAGGTGGCAAGTTGCGCGATGCCGGCATTCCCGGGGGCGCAAAAAACCTTCACGACGCGAGGGCTCTGCTTGAGTTTCCAGACCAGGGCGTGTTCCCTGCCGCCGCTGCCCACAACCAATATCTTCATCCCATCTCCTTCCCTGGCATTTGTTATGCTTGCCTAACTTTTCTTGATTCGGCAAGCATTTCAGCTACGCCGAACCGAAACAAACTACCCGCAGGCCCACTTGCTTGTCAAGAAAATCACCTCCCCGGCAAGCCCTTCCCCTCACCCACGGCGGCAGTGAAAAACAACGCAAAAACAGGAGCAACCCACGAATCGGCCGCACCTTTTTTTTCACCTTGACAGCGCCCCCTCCCCCCTCTATGATGTAAGATCAAAATGAACCATCATTCATAATAACGTTACAGCACCTTCAATCCCTTTTCCCGTATTCATCAATCCCAACAACCCTTGTGAGTCAGTGCTGAGCAGATGAGAACCTCCGACAAGCATCAAAAAATTATCCAGGCCGCGATCAAGGTCTTTGCCCGCAAGGGGTTCTTCAGCGCCAGAATATCCGATATCGCCAAGGAAGCCAAGGTTGCGGACGGCACCATCTATCTCTATTTCAACAACAAATACGACATCCTGATTTCCATCTTCGAAGAGGAAATCGGCAAGATCATCCTGCAGGTCAAGCTCGCCATCGAGGAAGAAACCGACCCCAGACGGATGCTTGAGGTTTTTGCCCTGCATCATTTAAAACTGGTGGAAGAGAAAAGGGATCTTGCCGAGGTGTTGCAGATGGAACTACGGCAGAGCAACAAATTCATGAAGGAATATCGGAACACCAGATTCATCGAGTACGTGGATATCATCTCCACCATCATCCATCTGGGCCAGGAACAAAATATTTTCCGGAAAGAACTGCTGCCGGGGGTCGCCAAGCGCGCCTTTTTCGGCGCCCTTGACGAGATGAGCAGATTGTGGGTCCTGGCGCCGGAAACCGGCTATACCATTGAGGAAACGGCCAAGGAAATCAGCAACATCTTCCTGTTCGGCGCCTGCCGCCAGTCAATGGCCGAATAAGCAGGTGCCCGTTACGCTTACTCCGCGGCCGGCGGATTGATCTCGATAATTTCAAGCTCACGCACCCGGCCCGGGGTCTGCACCCGCACCTCATCACCGACCACCTTGCCGATCATCGCCCGCCCAAGCGGCGACAGCACCGAGATACTGCCCTCCTTGACATCGGCCTCATCCGGCCCCAAAAGCTGATACCGCAGCTCTTCCTCCGTATCCAGATCCATCAGGCTCACCACCGTCCCGAAGACAACCCGCTCACAGGAAACCTGCGAACAATCGATGACCTCGGCCCGACCGAGCTTATCCTTCAACTCCATGATCCGGCCCTCGATATGCCCCTGCCGCTCCTTGGCGGCATGATATTCGGCGTTCTCCTTCAAGTCGCCATGGGCCCGCGCCACCTCGATGGCCTTGATCACTTCCGGTCGCTCCTGCCGTTCAAGTCGCATCAACTCCTTACGCAACCGTTCATGCCCGTTGACGGACATGGGTACTCGCACAACCATTACAAACCCTCCACACACAAAAAAAATGCGGCCCACATCGGGCCGTTATCGTCAACTGTCACTGCGCCGCCAAATGCCTCCGCCGCCCGGCACAAGAGGCCGGTGCAAGATGCATGGCTGCATCATAACGAATCTCACCGGCAACCGCTACCATCTATAGACGAGAGAAAGAGAAATTTCCTTGCGTCGATAGAGATCGGAAGAGGTCAACGTCGCCGTCGCCTCCATCAGGAAATGCGACGACCATTCATACAGAATCCCCCCGCCGATGGTCTGGAACTGGCGGCCCAGCGAGTCATAATCAAGGGAATACTCAGCGGTATAATAGGTAGGCCCGCCCCGGTCAAGAATTTCCTCGGACAACTGTCGACGATAGGAAACAACGAAGCGGTTCAGCCAGTAGTTCATCGGCGTCCAATACGGGTGATCGGCGGCGGCAAAGCCGTCGGCAGTCAACGGGCCGGCGATGCGCCCCTCACGTGAATCCTTAAAATCGTACACATACCGCACCCGCAGGGAATGCGGCTCGGTAAGGAGAAGGTAGCTGCCCCAGAAATCATAGCCCCTGATCGCGTTGCCATCGGAAAGATCGACAAACGAACAATCACCGCCCACCTGCAGGCGGGGAAGCAGATCGAGGGAGACGCCGCCCTTGAAGGTTTCCCGCCGCACGTTCCGGGTCACACTGGCCAGGGTGTCGGTAACCAGATCGCGGTCAAAAGAAAGATCGGCCCGCACCTTGTCACCGATCTTGCCGGTCAAGCCGCCCTGCAGCAAGCCTGTTTGCGCGACACTGTCCTCCGCCGGCGACTCGGCGCCCACCCCGAAACGGCCGGACAACCATGGGGTCAGGAGCGCGGTGTAGGAGAGCAGCCCCCGGTTGGCCCGCATCTTGGCGGAGCCGGCCATGGAGCGGTACTGGCGCCGCGACAAAGCGATATCCAGTTCGTGGCCGCTCAGGCCGAAAGGCCGGTAACGCGTTGCGGCCTCCTGCCAGTCGCGGCGCATATCCTTGTAACCATCCCGGCCGTCTTCCTCAAGATATCCCAACGAAACCGAGGTCAACGGCCGCAGCTTTAAACCGTTGCGCTGTCGCGCCTCATTAAGGCCAGGGAAATCGATTCGCCGCGCCGCCATCCGCTCGTAGATGCCGGCCTCTTCGCCAAGCTGTCCCAAGCGGCTGTAGACCCCGGCAAGATCATAGAGCAGGGAGGGGCTATCCGGCTCCTCCCGCAAGGCGACCTGATACTGTTGCACCGCATAGAAAAACTCCTTGCGCTGCACGGCACGCCTGGCCGCATACTCGGGATAAAACCGCTTTTGCCAACGGTAAAGCGCATAATAACGGGCGGCGATCCCCCCCAAGCGCTGTTGCACCGGGTCCTTCACCAGGGTGGCAACGTGCGCCGGCGACATCAGGGTATCGATAAAACCGGCAGGCTCTTCGCCATGCAGGGTAACAATCTGCCAGATGCTCGGTGGCTCAACCAATGGCGGGCAGGCAATCCCCTGCTCCCGGATCTCGCCATCCATCCGGTCGGCCGCCGACGGGGTCAAAAATGCCTCATACACCTTGACCGCCTCCACCCGCCGCTCAAGCGCCCACAAGGCCCTGGCCTTCAGCAGCAACGCCTCCGGACGCGCGCCCGGCGTCACCGGCAACCGCTCCGCACAGGCAAGGGCTTCGGCAAAACGACCGCCGTCAAAGAGCAACTGCAGCAGCACCACCGCTGCACCGCTCTCCCCGTGCGAGTGGTCCAGCAACCCCACCAAAACGGCCTCGGCCGCATCGTCCTGCCCGGCCGCCCGGTATGCCGCGGCCACCAGCAGAAGGGCTCGCGGAGAATCCGGCAACCGTTTCCTGATCAGCTGCGCAACCTTGCCCAAGGCGTCGACCATTCCCCGGCGCCGGTACAGATCGGCAAGGCGCAGCAATCCCTCATCCTGCGCATCCGCCTCGGAGAGTGCCGCCTGGTAAAACTGGTCGGCATCTTTCGGCCGCTCAAGGTGCTGATACAGATCCTGTCGCAAGACTTGCGCGCCAAGCCCGGACACCTGTGCCACCGGCATGCCTTCCAATTGCCGCAGGGCCGAGATCTGGTCACCGGAGGCCAGCAGAAAATCGACGAGGGCCAAGCCGATCTCTCCTCTCATCGCCACGGCGGCGGCATCGCGCGAAGACGCCACCGTCGTCAACAAACGGCGACAGTTACGGATGGCAAGCCCGTACTCACCCTTGGCGGCCAGCAACCGGGCATAGATGAACTGCGCACGCCAAGACTGCACGGCCCCCGTGCCCAGCGCGGCAAAACGCTGCTGCCAGATCTCGGCGTCTTCAACCTTGCCGGCACGAAGCGCCAGATCGAAGAGGCTGAGCAAAAACGGCCCCGCATCGCCGCCGAGCGCCAGTGCACGCCGCAACGCCTGCTCCGCCTCATAGAACAGCCCCATCTCCAGGTAAATATCGCTCAAACCCAACAAGGCCTGCCGCGCAATCGGGGCATCACCGCCCGCCAACGCCTCATATTCGGCTCCGGCGCGATCCCACCAGCCACCGCCGGCAAAAGCGGCGGCAATCATCAGGCGATATCGTTCCGGACCGATCGCCGTGGAGGGGGAGCCGGCGTCGGCAAACCGCACCACCGCATCGAACCGGCCGCGAACGCCTAACTTGCGCAGATCCGCCGCCATGGCGAATACGGCATCCGGATCGACGCCGCCCAGAGAGAAGTAACGGTGATACGCGGCCACTGCGTCCTCAAGACGGTCGGCGGCCTCATACAGCCGCGCCGCCTGCTTCACCCGACCGGTGTCCGGCAGTGCCTGCCCGGCCAGGAAACGGTCGAGACGGACCGCCGCCGCGGCCTGTTCCCCTTGCCTGGCGTAGATGTTCACCAGCAGTTCAAGGGCAGCGAGATCATCCGGGACCGCCGCCACATAGCGATCGAGATAGGTCAAGGCCTCCTTGCCGCGCGAGATCACCACCAGCGCCTTGCCGATCCGCAACCAGAGCGAGGTATCGCTAGGTGCAAGGCGGTTCAGCACCAGCAGATGCTTCAGTGCCTCGCCGAAACGGCTGCCCTGCTCGTGAAAAGCCGCCAGCCGCTGATGCCCTTCGAGATGATTCGGCATGCGCTCAACCAACCGCTGCCAGTAGGTCGCCGCCAGGTTCTGCTGCCCGAGTTTATCATGTACCCGCGCGGCGCGGAGGAGGAGTTCGGAGCTTGCGTCGGCAGCAGTCGCCAAGGCGACCAGTTGCGGCCGGGCGATCTCGTACTCGCCCAAGCGGTACGCCAGATCGGCCAAAGCCTGTCGCCGCCGATTATCGTCCGGCGACTGCCGGTAGGCACGTTCGAGATACGGCAGGGCCTCCGCCTGCCGATCCAGAACCAGCAAGGCAGCGGCCATGCCCTCGACGGCCGCCGCCTCGCCGGGGGATTTTTCCAGCACCCTGGCAAAAAGCTCCACCGCCCGCCCCCAGTGTTTTTGCGCCACCATGACCTGCGCGAGGGCGTTGAGGTATTCGATGCGGTCGGGACTGCCGTCGAGCAAACGCTCAAGCAAAACCACGGCCTTCGGCCAAGCCTGCATCCGGATATAGGTCCTGGCCAACTCCCAGCGGGCCTCGTCAAGACCCGGCCGTTGCGCCAGCAGCGCCTCATAAACGGCGGCGGCGGCCGGATAATCTCCGGCCAGCACCATCCGCCGCGCCGTATCCCACGCCCGCTTCCATTCCGGCACATCCTTCTGCAACTGCTCCACCTGCCGGGGAGGGACGATGGCCCCCGGCTCCGACGCGGCAAGACAGTCACCGCCGCCCAGCCAAGCCAGAACGAACCACAACGCAGCAACCATCGCCGGGAACATGCGCCGGTCCGAATCCGCCACAGGCGAGACAGAGTCCCCCCGGCGCCTATATGCAAACAGAACAGTCATGCATTCTCTTGTAGCATAAAAAACAAAACACGCACAGCGCCAATGCCGACGCGGTGCGTGTCAAGAAAATCATCAAGCCGGCAAGGCGGCGCTTGGACCGCTCATCAGCCGAAATAGGCAGCGATCCTGTCCACCACCCGGGCGAGCATCTCTTCGGTTAACTCGGGATAGATCGGCAAGGCCAGGGTTTCAGCAGCCGCCTTTTCCGTTTCCGGCAGACAGACATCCTCATAACCGAGCCCGGCCATGCATTGCTGACGATGCAGCGGCACCGGATAATAAATGGCCGCGCCAACCCCTTCCTGCTGGAGGAAACGAATCACCCCGTCCCGATCATCGACCCGGATCACGAACTGGTTGTAGATATGATATTCCGGATTCCCCGAGGTTTCCGCCGCCGCCTCGCGATACACCGCTTCAGGCAGCCTGACCTTGCCGGAAGCGAGCAGGCCCGCCTCGCCGAACAATCTCTGGTAAACGGCCGCGTTGGCACGCCGGCCCTGATGCCAGGCCGGCAGATGCGGCAGCTTCACGTTCAATACCGTTGCCTGCAGCGGATCAAGGCGGAAGTTGCCGCCGATCACATGATGCTCATACCGCCCCGCATCGCCATGCACGCGGATGATCCGCATCTTCTCGCACAATGCCTCTTCGCGGGAGACGATCATCCCGCCATCGCCGATCCCGCCAAGGTTTTTACTGGGGAAGAAGGAAAAACAACCCGCCGCACCCATGGCCCCGGCCTTCCGCCACACGGTCTTGCCGTTTTCCACCATCGGATAATCGGCACCGATGGCCTGCGCCGCATCCTCCAGCACCGGGATGCCGTACCTTTCGGCAAGCGGCAGGATCCGGCCCATATCCGCGCACTGCCCGTAGAGATGCACCGGCAGAATCACCTTGATCCTGGCCGTCCGGGCCGGGTCTTCAGCCAGTGCCGCCGCCATCTTGTCGGGATCGATGTTGTAGGTGACCGGGTCGATATCAACAAAGAGCGGCCGTGCACCAAGCCGCAGGATGCTGCCGACGGTGGCGAAGAAGGTATAGGAGGTGGTGAGCACCAAGTCCCCGGGCCCTACCCCCATGGCCATCAGCGCCACCAGGAGGGCGTCGGTGCCGCTGGAAACCCCCAGGGCATAAGGAACGCGACAGTAGGTGGCGATATTTTGCTCCAATTCCGCCACCTTGGGACCCATAATATAGGTGGTGGAATCGATGACCTCGGTCACCTCCCGGAGAATCTCTTCCCGCAGCGGCGCCAATTGGGCTTTCAAATCAAGTAAGGGGACTTGCATTCGTGACCTTCCCTGCAATTTTTTATTTGTTCACCAAGGTGAAACGAAAGGCTTTCAGAAAACGACGCCGGCCGGAACCGGCAAGGCCCTACGTCCGCCACTGATCCAGTGTTTCAACGAGAAAGTCCTTGATATCGGGCATTTCCGCTTCGATAAACTCCTTCATTTTTTTCAGCAGATTGACCTCGATCTGGCGCACCCGCTCCCGTGAGATATGGAAGCGGTCGGCGATATCCTGCAGGGTCAGTGGCTCGTCGGTCAACAATCGGCCGGTCAGAATCGCCACCTCCTTTTCGTTCATCACCGCGCTCATCTTGAGGAGGAGGTCGGCAATCCGCTCCTTGATCTCGCTGTCGGCGACATTATCCTCCACGGAAGCGCACCGGTCGGGAAGAAAATTTTTCTGCTCGTCGCTTGAATCCTCGCGCACCGGGCTTTCCAGGGAGACATCCCAGCCGTCCATGCGCTGGGTCATCTCGATGACCTCGCTCTCCTTGACGTTGAGCCGCTCCGCGAGCAGCTTCACCTCGGGCTTGAACCCCTGCGACTCAAGGAGCTTCTTCTCCTTGTTGAGGCTGAAGAAGAGTTTGCGCTGCGCCTGGGTGGTGCCGATCTTCACCAATCGCCAGTTATCCATGATGTATTTAAGGATGTAGGCCCTGATCCAGTAGGCCGCGTAGTAGGAAAACTTCACGCCGCGATAGGGATCGAATTTCTTCACCGCCTGCACCAGGCCGACATTGCCCTCCTGGATCAGATCGAGAAAGTTCTGCATCCAGTATTTCTGGAAATCCATCGCCACCTTGACCACCAGCCGCAGATTGGCGGTAACCAGCTGGTAGGCCGCCTGCTGATCGCCGGTTTCCTTGAACCGCCGCGCCAGTTCTTCGGTTTCCTCCCTGGTGAGCAGCGGATACTGACTGATTTCATGGAGGTAGCGCTGCAGTCCGGCCTGGGTGACGGCGGGCAGGTGCTTGTCCTCCGGCATGCTCACCAGTGGCTGATGCCCGACCATATCCTCGTCGGCCAGGTCGATATCAATAATTTCCGGTTCGTTTTTATCTTCCATACCTAGAAGCCTTGCAAGCCTGTTCCGCCGCGCCTGAATCTCGTGGTGCGGCAAAGAACCGCCGGCAATTTTTTTAACCGCTAAAACGGGAAGCTGACATTATTAATATAACTTCCACAAAGGTCAATCTCTTTCAAAACCAGCCCGGAACTTCAGGCCGGCCGCCAAGGTGGGCGGCTACTCGGCTACAACGTCCACACCGTCTCGGGTGCAAAATATAATTTACGCACATCCTGCAATCGCAAACATTTAAGTGTGTAAATGATAACTTTAATTAATAAATTTATTGCCAAACCACTTCGCCTGGTGATAAAAAAATATCTCCGACAGGGAATGCGTAAACATACGCAACCCACTCTTGGAGACGGCACCAACCAAACAGTCTGTTTGATTCAACCAACCATCCAGCGAGGTACAATCAAGATGAACAGAACAGTTTCAATCATCGGGGCACTCTGCGCGGCCATCATTCTCAACATAGGGTTCGTTGGCAACGCCCACGCGGATCTGAAAATCGGTGTGCTCGCCAAACGCGGCGCCCCTGAGGCCATGAAAAAATGGGGTGCCACCGGTGCCTACCTGAGCGCCAAGATGGGCGAGCAGGTCGCCATTATCCCGCTCAAATTCACCGACATCGAACCGGCGGTGGTTAACAAACAGATCGATTTCATGCTGGCCAACTCCGCCTTTTACGTGGAGATGGAAAAAAAGCATAAGGTACGCGCCATCGCCACCATGATCAACTCCAATAAGGGTACCGCCCTCAAGGAATTCGGCGGCGTCATCTTCGTCCGCGCCGACAGCCCGATCCAGACCCTGGCCGACATCAAGGGTAAAAAATTCATGTGTGTGCAGCGCTCATCCTTCGGCGGCGCCCACATGGCGCAACATCTCCTGCTGGAAAACGGCATCGATGTCACCAAGGATACCGCAGCCTACATCGAAGGCGGCAAGCACGACAACGTTGTCCTGGCGGTAAAAAACGGTTCCGTTGACGTGGGCACCGTGCGCAGCGACACCCTGGAGCGGATGCAGGACGAGGGCAAAATCAAGATGAGTGATTTCCGGGTCCTCAATCAGGTCAAAGACTCCTTCCCCTTTGCCCACAGCACCCGTCTCTACCCTGAGTGGCCGATGGCTGCCCTCGCCAGCACCGACAAGGGCAAGGCTGACAAATTGGCGGCGGCGCTGACCGCCATGGGCAAGGATGATCCGGCCGCACAGGCATCCAAGGTTGTAGGCTGGAGCGCTCCTGCCGATTACTCCCCGGTTACGAAGTGCCTGCGGGCCATCAAATACGGCGTTTTTGCTGGAGAGTGAGAATGTTACAACATCACGGCATTACCGCGAAATTCATCTCCCTGGTCTCGCTCCTGACCCTGCTGCTGATAGCCGGGCTGGTGACACAGATCAGCATCATCGCCCGTAACGCCCAACTTGATCAGGCCGACTCTTTTGTCGGCCTGATCAAGGCTGAACAGGCGCAGGAAGAGACGCTGCTGCAAAGCGACCTCAAACGCAAGGGAGAATCCCTTGGCGCACTGATGGCCAACGCCGCGGCAGGGCTGATTGTCGGCTACGACTTTGCATCGCTTGAAAAATTGGTACAGAGCGCAGTCGCCGATCCGGATGTGATCGCGGTGGTTTTTTACGGCAAGGACGGCACCCCCCTCACCCAGAAACCTGAAAATATCGGTAATGCGGAAACCCTTACCCAGGATATTCAGTTTGAAGGGGAATCCATCGGTCGAGTGGAAATCAGCCTCAGCCTTGCCTCGGTGCAGGAGAACATCGCCGGCATCACCAAGCGTATCCAGGACGTACTCGACAAAAATCGCCTGGACATGGAAGCATCAAACCGCCATACCATCCTCGTTTCGATACTTGCAACGGTGGGGGGGGTGCTGCTGCTCTGCCTGGTGATCTATTTCAGCCTTGCCAAGTTGATCGTCAAGCCGGTCAACTGCATCATCCTCGGCCTCAACAAGGGCAGCATGGAGATGGTAACCGCCTCGGCACAGATTTCGGCGGTCAGCAACCAACTGTCGGATGGTGTCGCCCAGGAGGCGGCTTCCATTGAGGAAACCTCCGCCTCCCTGGAGGAGATTTCCACCATGACCCGCCAGAACGCCGAAAACGCTTCCCAGGCGGACAACATCATCAAGGACGCCAATCAGGTGGTAGGGGTGGCCAACCAGACCATGACCGAACTGACCGGCTCCATGGTGGAAATCACCCAAGCCAGCGAAAAAACTTCTAAAATAATCAAAACCATTGACGAAATCGCCTTCCAGACCAATCTGCTGGCCTTGAACGCGGCCGTGGAAGCAGCCCGGGCCGGCGAGGCCGGTGCCGGTTTCGCGGTGGTGGCCGATGAGGTCCGTAATCTGGCCATGCGGGCGGCCGAAGCAGCCAAGGACACTGCTATACTCATCGAGGGCACGGTCACCAAGGTGCAGAGCGGTTCGAATCTGGTCAACAAAACCAGTGAAGCCTTCACCGAGGTCGCCGATCGTACCGCCAAGGCGGGCAGCATTGTTGCCGAAATCACCGTCGCCTCCCAGGAACAATCCCAAGGCATTGCCCAGGTTAACCGGGCCATGGGCGACATCGACAAGGTAACCCAGCACACGGCCATGAATGCCGAGGAAGCCGCCGACGCCGCCAAGAAGATGAACGACCAGGCCAAGGATATCGAAAAACTGGTTGAACAACTGGTGCTGCTGGTCAACGGCAGCAAGGGCCAGACCACCGGCGGCAAGATCTCCTACGCCGGGATTCCCAAGGATACCGACTGTCGCTTCCGGGCGGCGGTCGGCAAACTGACCGGCAAAACAGCAGATGCGGCCCCGGCAGCGCCACGTACACTGGCACCGCCTGCCCCACCAAAGAAAGACGCACCCAAAGCCGCCCCCACCAAGGCGGCTGCCCCCAAAGATGTAATCCCCTTTGACGAGGAAGAATTTCAGGATTTCTGACCACCGGGGACAGCTCGGCAAAAACACAAAAGGCGGGCAGCGTCATCGACGCTGCCCGCCTTTTGTGTTTCACCGCCTGCCTTGGCTCAGGGCATGCGGCGCAGCAATGATCCTATTTTCTCAAGCAGCAGGGCTGGCTCCACCGGTTTTTCAAGGAAACCCGCCACCGGCAGAAAATCGCGGCTGATATCCTTGTCGCTGAAGCTGAAACCGAGGTTGCTCAACCGGTTGACCGCCGAGAGCATCAGCACCGGGATATGCCCGACCGCCGCATCCCCGGCCAACAGCCTGGCCGCCTTGAAGCCGGCCTGGTCGTCGCCCGGGAAGATGACGTCGAGGATGATCAGGTCGGGGTGCAGCTCCTTCACCGTCGCCAGCAAGTTCTCCGTGGACAGCCGCGCCGCAACCTGATGCCCGTT
>JAOUHH010000183.1 GCA_029865195.1 Desulfobulbaceae bacterium | reverse complement strand
GATGACCCGGCTGCCTGCGGCGAGGAGCTGCCGGAGGAGCAGTTTGTCGATGGCCCGCTTGATGGAAACCTCCGGGTCCTTGGAGAGCTTGATCAGGAAGGGGTGGACCCCCCAGAAGATCTCCAGCCGCCGCCTGACATGGGTGGTGTTGGTGAAGGCGTAGATGGGCGCGCTCGGTCGGCAGCGGGAGAGCAGCATCGCCATCAGCCCGCGCCGGGTAAAGACCAGGATGGCGGCGGCGTGCAGGTTGTTGGTGAGGATCGCGGCGCTGCGGGCGATCTCGTGCTTGGGGTTTTCAGATGGCGCGACCCGCACCGTGGGGTCCAGGGCCAGTTTTTGCTCGATGCGGCGCGTTACCGTATCCATGGCCGCCAGGGCCTTGAGCGGGTGCTTGCCGGTGGCGGTTTCCCCGGAAAGCATGGTGGCGTCGGCCCCTTGCAGCACCGCCTGAGTGATATCGGTCACCTCGGCGCGGGTCGGGGTGGGGTTGACGATCATCGACTCCAGCATGTGGGTGGCAACCACCACCGGCTTGCCCGCCGCCCGGCACTTGCGCACGATCTCCTCCTGGAGCAGCGGCACCTCCTCAAAGGGCAGTTCCGCCCCCAGATCTCCGCGGGCGATCATGATCCCGTCGGCACGGGCGATAATCTCGTCGAGGTGGGGGATTGCCTCCGCGCTCTCGATCTTGGCGAGGATGTCGATGCAGTCGTTGCCGCACTGGAGGTGTTCGCGCAACTCCTTGATCGCCTCGGCGGTGCGGACAAAGGAGAGTGCGATGAAATCGATCCCGTTTTCGATGCCGAAGCGGATGTCGTCCCAGTCCTTGTCGGTGATCGACGGCAGATCGGCGCTCTTGCCGCGGATATTGACATGGCGGCGGGAGGTGAGAATCCCGTCGTCAAGGCACTGGCAGACGATATCCTTGCCGGCGATCCGCTGCACCTTGAGGGTGATCATGCCGCCGTCGATGAGGACGGTGTCGCCCACCTCCACCTCGTCGACAAAGCCGTCGTAGCTCACCTCGACCGTGTTCGCTTCCAGCACCGCCTGCCGGCGGACGGTGAGGGTGAGTTGGTCGCCTTTCTTGAGAACCAGATCGAGATTCACGTCGCCGGTGCGCACCTCTGGCCCCTTGGTGTCGAGGAGGATGGCCAGCGAGCCGCCCAGTTTCTTGTTGAGGCGCTTGATATGCTGGATAACCGTCCGGTGCCACTCGTGGGAGCCGTGTGACATATTCAGGCGCGCCACATTCATGCCGTTTTCGGTAAGTTCTTTCAGCATCTCGAAGGAGGCGGTGGTGGGGCCGATGGTGCAGATGATCTTGGTGTTTCGCATGGGTGTTTCTGTCTCGCGGGGATAGAGGAAGTCGGCGCGGCCGACCAATTGTTTTCTCATAGCAAAGGGGTAGCGGCTGGCAAAAGTCAAGGGGAAAGGGCGGTTTAGCGGGTTTGCCGGTTAAAATCCTATGCTCGCGGTGGCATTCCGCCATCCTTCGACAAGCCCCCTAGGCATCGACAAACGGCTCGGTAAAGGCGAAGGTGATGCCGTCAAACAGCCCCTTGTCGCTCAGCTTCAGCTCGGGGATGACCAGCAGGGCCATGAAGGAGAGGGTCATGAACGGGGCGGCGAGCGGGGTGCCCAGCCCCTTGGCCTTCGCATCCACCGCCGTGTAGGCGCGGGCCGTCGCAAAGCCGTCGCTGGTGGCCATCAGGCCGGCGATGGGCAGAGGCAGGAGCTCGATGCCGTCCGGCCCGGCCGCGCAGATGCCGCCCTTGGCGTCGATCACCGCGTTGATGGCGCGGCAGAGGGCGTGGTCGTCAGCCCCCACCGCCACGATGTTGTGGGAGTCGTGGGCCACCGAAGAGGCGATGGCTCCCCGTTGTAGACCGAAGCCCTTGATGAATGCCACAGCGGGCGGTGCAGGCTGGTAGCGGTTCACCACCACCAGCTTGAGGATGTCGCGGCCGGGGTCGGCGGTCACCGCGCCATCGGCCACGGTGGGGGCGAGCCGCAAGCTGTTGGTGACCAATTGCCCGTCCACCGCCTCCATCACCCGTAAATCGCCCTCTTGCACCGCCACCCGCAGGTCATTCTCTGCAACCTTTTCGGCCGCGAAGCGGTTCACCGGCAGGGGCGCCATCCGGGCCAGCAACGGGCGTTCCGCCTCGGCGCAGCAACGGCCGCCGATGTAGGTTTGCAGCACCCGCATCGAGGCCAGCGATTCCACCACGATGCAGTCGGCGCGGTCGCCCGGCTGCAGCAGGCCGAGGTCCAAACCGTAATGCTGCACCGGGGTGAGGCAGGCGCAGCGCAGGGCCTTGAGCGGGTCGATGCCCATGGCGACGGCGCGGGCCACCAGGTCATTGATGTGGCCGCGGACCAGGTCGTCGGGGTGCTTGTCGTCGCTGCAGAACATCAGCATCTCCGCGTGATCGGCGATGAGCGGAGCCAGGGCGGTAAAGTCGCGGGCCGCCGAGCCCTCGCGGATCAGGATCTTCATCCCCAGCCGGATCTTTTCAAGCGCCTCGCCCCGGTTGCGGCACTCGTGATCGGTGCTGATCCCGGCGTCGATGTAACGCGCCGCCGCCTCACCGGTAAGCCCTGGGGCGTGGCCGTCCACCACCTTGCCCAGTCGTTTGGCGACATCGAGTTTTGCCATCACCTGCGGGTCTTGGTTCAGGACGCCGGGGAAATTCATCATCTCGCTCATAAAACCGCAGCGGCCGTCGGTGAGCAGTTCTTCGAGGTGGCGGGCGGTGATCGTGCCGCCGGCGGTTTCAAAGGGGGTGGCGGGCACGCAGGAGGGGACGCCGAAATGGAAACAAAACGGGCTTTCCATGGCGCTGATCAGCATGTAGTCGATCCCGTACATGCCGAGGACGTTGGCGATCTCGTGCGGGTCGGCCACCGCCGCCACGGTGCCGTGAACCGTGGCCAGTCGGGCGAACTCGGCCGGCGGCAGCATGGAGCTCTCGATATGGACATGGCTGTCCACCAGGCCGGGCATGATGTAATGCCGGCATGGCACCGCTTCTTCCCGTACCGAGGCGATGCGACCGTCGGCAACCTCTACCGTGCCGGGAAAGATGCGATTTTGCAGCAGGTCGACAATGTTGCCGTGGAGTTTGAACGTTTTCGGATACATAGGCATTCTCGCGCGCAACGGGCGGTCGGCCGTTGCCAAGGGGCGATCCCGGTTGCTGATCGGTGCGGCCGCAGGTTTTATAGATTATTCAACGCCGGGGGGAAGGCCGTCAAGGCTTTCCGGCAACCGCCGCTCCGTTTTGCCGGTGGCGCAAGCGCTGGATATCACCCGGCCTGCGATTGGCGCGTAAGCCAGGCCAACAGGCCCTGCGCGGCGCAGTAGCCGGTGCTGAAGGCGCCTTGCAGGAGGAAGCCGCCGGTGGGGGCCTCCCAGCCGAGCATCTCGCCGGCCGCAAAAACACCAGGCAGCCGGGTGAGCATGCAGTGCTCGTCGATCTCGTGCATGGCAATGCCGCCGGCCGAGGAGATCGCCTCGGCGATGGGGCGGATGTTGGTGAGGGTAATGGGCAGGCACTTGATTCGGGCCGCAAGCCTGGCCGGGTCGGCGAAATCCGCGTCGGAACAGCATTCCCGCAGCAGGGAGAACGCGGCCCCTTCAAGGCGGAGCTGCTTGCGGAGGAAGTTGCTCCAGGAGTTCTTGCCGCGCGGCTTGGCAAGGCGCGCCCGCACCTCGCTTTCGGCAAGATCCCGTTTGAGATCGAGGGTGAGGACGGCGCGGCCGGTTGTCGCGAGCTCCTCGCGCAAAAACGGGGTGAGGGGGTAGATGCCGCCGCCCTCGATCCCGTAGCGGGTTATCACCAGTTCCCCTACCTGCTGCTGGCCGCCGGGGGCGCGCAGGAGGAGGTTCTTGAGCGGCGCGCCTTCGTGGCGGCTGAGCAGGGTTGCTGACCAGGGGGTTTCAAAGCCGCAGTTGGCCGGGGCAAAGGGGATGATCGCCACCCCGTGGCGGGCGAGGATGGATGTCCAGGCGCCGTCCGAGCCGGTTTGCGGCCAGCTGGCCCCACCAAGGGCAAGCACCGCCCCGGCCGGGGTGACCGTGCGGGAGGAGCCGTCCGGGCCCTGAAAGATGAATTCACCGGCCGGGGTCAGGTCGCGCCAGCGATGGTTGGGGTGAAACTGTACCCCGGCCCGTTGCAGCCGGGCAAGCCAGAGCTGCAGCAGGTCGGAGGCCTTGGCCTCGGCAGGGAAGACCCGGCCGCTGCTGCCGACCTCGGTTGTAATGCCCATGTCGGCGAGCCAGCGACGGAGGTCGGCGGGCGAGAAGCGGGCGAGAATCTTTGCAAACCAGGCCTGATGCGCGCCGTAGCGGCCGGCGAACTCGGGCGGGGGCGCGCTGTGGGTGAGGTTGAAGCCGCCCCGCTGGGCCACCAGCAGCTTTCGGCCCGGAGAGGCCATGGCGTCGAAGAGCTCCACCCGGTGGCCGGCCTCTGCCAGCACCGTGGCCGCCATCAGACCGGCCGGCCCGCCGCCCACCACCGCCAGCGGTTGTTGTGTCGTTGCCATGGTTGCTATCCTGTCGCGGGGCAAGGGTATTTCAGGCGCCACTCCCCGTTTCCGCCTGCCATGGCAATGGCAGGCGGGTTTGTAAGGCGGGGCCGCCGACGGCTGCCGCGGCGCCCGTTCCTATGCCTCGCGCTGATTGATGATATGCAGATCCCGCTGCGGGAAGGGGATGGTGATGTTTTCTTCGGCAAAGGCGCGATAGATGCTCTTGAGCAGGTGGTGGGTTTCAAGGCCCTTGACCCGTGGATCGTCGACCCAGAGGAGCAACTCGAAGTTGAGCGAGGAGTCGGCAAAGGCGCGCATCCGTACCCGCGGCGGCGGTTCCTTGGCGACGTTCTCATTCTGGTCGGCGACCCGCAGGAGGACCTCCTCGACCTTGTCGACATCGCTGCCGTAGGCCACCCCCACCGGGATGCGGATACGGAAACTCGGCACCGGCGCGCTTTCGTTGACGATCTTCGAGTTGGCGAGGATGGAGTTGGGGATGGTGATCAGGACGTCGTCGCGGGTCTTGATGCGGGTCGAGCGGATGCCGATCTCCACCACCTCGCCGCGCTCGGTGTTGTCGAGAATGATGTAGTCGCCCACCTTGAAGGTGTTGTCGGCGAAGATGCTGATGCCGCCGAAGAAGTTGGCGAGGGTATCTTTGGCCGCCAGGGCCACGGCGATGCCGGCGATGCCGGCCGAGGCGAACAGCGGCGTCAGGTCCACGTGCCAGATGGCGAGCAGCCAGAGCAGGCCGGCGAGGATGGTCACCACCCGCAGGACATTCTTGAGCAGCAGGAAAAGATCCTTGCCGATCTTGCCCCGGCTCATCACCTGGGAGTGGAAATGATCAGCCAGCCAGTTGAAGGCGCGGATAAAGGAGAAGAACCAGATCAGCAGAATGATACTCTTGAGCCCGGGCGGCAGCACCGTATCCCAGGGCGGTTGCAGCGGCTGCAGCAGCATACTGTGCTGAAGCCCCAACAGGAAAATGGTCCAGCAGAAGGGGGTGTGGGCGAAATCGATCAGTTTGTCGTCGATGTCGATATCGGTATAGCCGGCCAGGCGGCGCAGGACACGGTCGATGAAGATGTCCGCAATCTTGGCGATGAGGCCGTAGGTGGCGATCAGCGCCAGTTGCTTGAAAAACAGATTTTCGTTCAGAAATTGAAAATGGTTGGTCAGTTCCGTGAAGGGCATGGCTTTCTCGTCGGCTGGGGTAAATTTTTTTAGGGGCTGTCCTAGATAATGATTTTCATCTAGGATGGATATATGAGAAAAAGTAGACTGAGTAGCGCCAAGCAAAATCGACTCATCGAACACTTTGTCGCCGGAACAACAGCACGTACAGCGGCGG
>JAOUHH010000182.1 GCA_029865195.1 Desulfobulbaceae bacterium | reverse complement strand
TGGGCGCCATGTCGCTGATCACCACATCAAAGACCGGCGCCAACTCCCGTACCGAGGCGAGCATCGCCGGATCGGTAATATCGCCGTGCAGCCAGTGGATAGGGGCCATATCCTTCTTGCCGCCGCCGCTGGTCTTCTGCAGATCGATGCCGACCACCAGCCCCTGCGCCCCGACCACCTTGGCCGCATACAGCGACCAACTGCCGGGATGGCAACCGAGATCGAGCACCTTGTCGCCCTTCTTCAGCAACCGGTACTTCTGCTGCGCCTCTTCAAGTTTGTATACGGAGCGAGCCGGATAGCCTTCCTTCTTCGCCTTCTTGAAATAGAAATCCTGAACTTCCTTCACTGGCTCTCCTGAACAGCCTGATCGGCACGCGCCCCATGGCCGCTCGCGGCAACCTGAAACGTAGATAATTAGCTCATTTAGCGTTTATTGACAAGGAGATTTACTGGACTTACAGGGCGGGTGAGAATCATGGAAACACACGAACCGGTCGACGGCATCGACAGCCGCAACGCCGACGCCACCCCCTATTGCGACTGCCACACGACAAGGGCCTTCTGGTACACCTGCGAGCGGGACAACCCCATATCCTCGGCTATGCGCCGGGTCGCATCCTTGAGGGAAAGCCCGGAATTGTCACGATACCAAACCAGCAACGCATCGAGGTCTGCGGCGGGCGGCTCCGCCACTGCGCCGCCCCCCTGGACAATCACCACGAATTCCCCCCTGACCTTCTCCCGCGCCTTGAAATCCGCCACCGCGCCGGCGAGGGAGCCGCGCCAGCATTCCTCGTGCAGCTTGGTTATCTCCCTGGCCAGCACCAGCCGGCGATCCCCGAGGATGGCCAGACAATCCTCCAGGGTCGCAACGATCCGCTGTGGCGACTCATAGAAAACGAGCAGATTCTTTTCGGCCAGATGGCTTTTCAGGAATTTGCGCCGCTCGTTGGCGCGGGAGGGAAGAAACCCGAGGAAGAGAAAGCCGGTCTCCTCGAAACCGGCGACACTCATCGCGGCGGTAAGCGCGGATGGCCCCGGCACCGGTACCACCGGGATATCCAACTCCCGCGCCTTTTTCACCAGCAGGGCGCCGGGGTCGGAGATGCCGGGGGTGCCGGCGTCGGAAACAAGAGCCACATCATCACCATCCAGCAGCCGCTTCAGGATCGGCTCGGAGCGGGACGCCTCCTGGCCCTTGAAATAGCTGGCCAGTGGCGTGCTGATCCCCAGATGGGAGAGCAGCTTCCGGGTATGACGGGTATCCTCGGAGGCGACCAGCGCCACCTCCCCGAGAATCCGCACCGCCCGCAGGGTGATGTCCTCAAGGTTGCCGATGGGCGTGGCCACCACATACAGGGTCCCGACACTCTTCGCCCCGGTCACCCGGCCACCCCCTCGTCGGCCGGAACCGTCAGGACAAAACGGGTGCGGCCGGACGTGCTCTCCTCGCAACGGATATCACCGTTGCAGACGGCCACCAGCCTCTTGGCCAGATAGAGACCGAGGCCGAAGCGATTCCCCCTGGTGGTGAAAAAGGGATCAAAAAGACGCGGCAGATCGGCCGGCGCGATCTGCGGGCCGTTGTTCTCGACAACCACCATCACCGTGCCGTCCTGCATGGCGGTGCTGATCGTCAGCAAGGCATCCTCACGGTCCCGCACCGCGTCGAGGCTGTTTTCAAGGAGTGCTAGAACCGCCTGATGCAGCTCTACCTGCCGGCTGGCCAGAGGCGGCAGATCGTCGGCCAGCTGCAATTCCTTGCGCAGGCCGTGCTTGAAAAACCGATCCGCGTTCAGAAACTCCATCTCGGTGCGGATCACCGAATTCATCGTATACGGGCCAACCCCGGCGGTGGGCGAGAAATCTACCAGTTCAAGGGTTCGCCCCATGATCAGCTGCCCCTGATGAATCTTTTCCTCCATCAGGGTGACGCCCTCCGAACGGCGATAGAGCAAATCCCGAAGCTTTTCGGCCTGCGCGCGGCCCGACCCTTCCGGCAGCTGATCGAGAACCTCCGCAAGCATGCCGTCGGCCTGGTCAAACATCATCCCGAACAGCTCTCCCTGCATGGCGAATGCCTGCACAACCCCGTTCATATTGTGAATCAGTCCCTTGAAAAGACGGCCGACCACGGCATCATGGCTCTGGGCGAGATAGGCCCGCTCCCAGGCCTCTTCCTTCGTCACATCATCCATGGCATCCCTTCCCCTTCCCGTCCCCGGAGCAGCCGGCCCGCGCGGAGCATACCCCGCCCCGGCCCTGTTAAGTTATCGATGCTGCTAACCTACCCCAAAAACCGGGCGGAAGTCCAGTACCGTAAACACTCCTGCCGTGCGCGACGCCCAAAATGCAAAACGGCGGAGCAGGTTGCCGCCCTGCTCCGCCGTTTTGCACCGACAAAATTAACACAAGATTAAAGACAACTAGCCCTTTCCGGACTGGACGAGCGCCGCGCCCTGGCGCGCCAGACTCACCTCCGGATACACCTGCCCCACGCATTCGGGACAGATGCCATGACTGAAACGAACCCCGGAATGCCGTTCGATATACACCTCCACATGGTTCCAGGCGCCCTTCTCGTCGCGAATCTTTTTGCAGGAGGCGCAGATCGGCAGCAACCCGCTCAACTTCTTTGCCTGTGACTGGCTCTCCTGCAGGACAACGGCCACGGATTCGCGCAGCCGCTGTTCAAATGTCTCCCGGGCCGCCAGCGCCTCGCTTCTTGCACGCAGCAATTCCTGCTGCAGTTTTTCGTTCTGCCGGGCCAGGATGTAGTTATCGCGGGCCACCCTGATGGTGAAGACAAAATCATCCGGATGCCAAGGCTTCTGGATACACCGGAGAACCAAACCCCTTTCCACCGCGGCGTCTATCTCGTTGGTCATGACATACGAGTTGACCAGAATCCGGATCGCCTTCGGATACAAACCGGCTATCTTCTCAAGCAACTGCAGGCCGGTGATCTCTCCCATCCGCTGATCGGCAATGACGATGGCGACATCCTGGTTCGACTCAAGCCAAGTCAGCGCCTCCTTGGGGCCAAGGAAGGTGGCGACCTCGAATTCATCGGCAAAGGTCAACTGGAAGTTGGAAAGATTAACCCTTTCGTCGTCGATATATAAAATTTTCAATCTCATACAAAACCACCCCTCGGCATCGGCCAAAGATCGCCACTCAACACTCGCCGCCGGCATACAGCGTCAGTTCCCATCGGTCCGCGGTCATCACATGGCGAAGCACATAGAGCCCGCCGTCATCGCCCTTGACCTTGAAATTACGGTGATCACCGGCCAACCATCGATCAAGCACCTGGGTCACCTGCCGGGATCGCCTGCAGAGAGAAAAGCTGCACGGGGTTTCTTCACCGTCATACCCGGCTTCGCATTCAACACGGATATCAATCCGCGCCTCGACGCCCCCCTTTCCTTCCGGCCGGCCGGATCGTTTTGGCACAACGGGATTGATCAGAAATGAACCGCTCATGACTCGCCTCCTGCTAAAACCTGCGGGATAACTACGAAGTATCCGGCCAACACGACGACGCCGCCGCTGTTGCCGGACCGTGCTCAACGCCTTCGGCATTGACGCATGAAGGCCATAACCCAAGGAAAAGATAGTATGGCTTCAACAATCAGGATACTTGAAACACCAGAGAAATATATGGGGAGGAATCCGTATTGCAAAGGGGTGGCAACCCGTAATCCAGACTCGGGCACACCAAAAG
The DNA here is from genome assembly GCA_029865195.1 of Desulfobulbaceae bacterium. Taxonomy (GTDB): domain Bacteria; phylum Desulfobacterota; class Desulfobulbia; order Desulfobulbales; family UBA5123; genus UBA5123. The sequence continues at coordinate 2,206 of JAOUHH010000182.1, read as the reverse complement.
AAAACAACGGGAATACAAACTGTTAGGAACTAGCAAGCTACATCATGCGAACCCGCCCGCAGTCCGGGCAAATCCAGGTGGGACCGTTGGTGATCCCCCACTTGTTTTCCTGAAAACATGGGTCACAGATCTGAAAACCGCAGGGGCAGTTCCAACAGAACGGCAGTTGCCGTTTGCAGCAATGGCACTGATAGCCCTCGCCGCCACGCCGCCTGCGGCTGTATGAACTCTCCTTCTTCCCGCTCATTTCACTTCCTCCCGGATAGAACGGGCCAGCCAGTCGAGGTAGGCGGCACTGCCGGCCACCACCGGCACCGCCAGAATCTCCGGCACCTCGTAGGGATGCACCTTTCTAATCGCCGCTTCTATCTCGCCGTAAAGATGGCGGCGGCTCTTGATCAGACAGAGATACTCGGTGCTCTTCTCGTTCTTCCCCTGCCAGTAAAAATGGCTGATAACGGGCCCCACCACCTGCACACACGCCGCCAGTTTCGCAGCCAACAACATCTCGGCAATCTGCTCGGCCTGCTCCCGCTCCTCAACCGTGGTCATCACCTGGATACAATCCGTCATCCCAATCTCCTCCCAAAGTCGCTCATCGGCCGGCAAACAACCCCACCACCACAACAACCCTTCTCAAGAACTCGTTTTCATATTATAAACATGCTACTGACATTTACCCAAGGGCCGCCGGCAAAAAACCGGATCGACTCCATCTCCTCTTGCGCACGGGAAACAACATGCAACTGACCATCGACGTCGGCAACAGCCATCTGGTGATCGGTCTTTTCAAGGACGCCGTTCTCCGCTACCACTGGCGGGCCAACACCAACCGCAACGCCACCGGCGACGAACTGGCCGCCCTCTTCCACAACCTCTTGGTTCTGGAAAAACTCACCTTCGAGCATATCCACAGCATCACCATCGCCAGCGTGGTGCCGCAGATGCAGACGGCCTGGGTGCATTTCGCCCGCCGCCACCTGGAACTCGACCCGCTTTTCGTCAACAACGACAAGCTGGACATCGGCATGCCGGTTCTCATCGACAACCCAGCCGAACTGGGCGCGGATCGCATCGTCAACGCGGTGGCGGCCTACGAAAAACACCAGTCCGCGCTCATCGTCATCGACTTCGGCACCGCCATCACCTTTGACTGCATATCGGCCAAGGGAGAATACCTTGGCGGCGCCATCGCCCCCGGCATGGCGATCGCCCTGGAAGCCCTGGGCCAGCGCACCGCCAAACTGCCGCGGGTGGATATCTCCACCCCGCCCGAGAAAGCCATCGCCACCAACACCACCACGGCGATCAAATCCGGCATCCTCTTCGGATACGGCGGCATGGTGGAAGGGATGGTGGCCCGACTCAAAGAGGAGATGGCCCCGGCCGCCGTCAAGGTGATCGCCACCGGCGGCATGGCCGGCCTGATCGCCCCGCACGCCCCGTGCATCCAAGGGGTGGAACCGATGCTCACCCTGGAAGGCTTGCGACTTATCCATGACCGCCACAACGCTTAACATCCTGCCGCCCCGCCTGCAACGCGGCGACACCATCGGCATCATCGCCCCGGCCGGCCCCATCCGCGACCAGGAGCAGTTTGCCGCCGGCGTCCGCGTGATCAGGGAGATGGGGTTTGAGGTCAGGTTCGATCGCGACATAGAGCGCCGGGAAGGGTATCTGGCCGGCGAAGACGCCCGCCGGGCCGAGGAATTCAACACCCTGTGGGCGGCCCCGGAGATCAAGGCCCTCTTCGCCGCCCGGGGCGGCTACGGCTCACTCAGGATCGCCGCCCACCTCGACATGGAGATGATCCGCGCCCAGCCCAAGATCCTGGTGGGATTCAGCGATATCACCGTCCTGCTCTGCGCGGTGGGCAAGGGCGCCGACCTGCTCACCTTTCACGGCCCCACCGTCTCCACCCTCGCCACCTGCGACCAGGATTCGCGCACCAGCCTGTTCGACACCATCTCCAGCCCCCGCCCCCCGGAGCCGATCCGGCCGGAGCGGCTGGAGATCCTTGCCGACGGCAACGCCAAGGGCCGTCTGATGGGCGGCAACCTCACCAACCTCTGTCATCTGCTGGGCACCCCGTACGAGCCCGACTGGCGCCAGACGATTCTTTTTCTGGAGGATGTGGGCGAGGCGCCCTACCGGGTGGACAGGATGCTCACCCATCTGGCAACGGCCGGGAAGTTTACGGAGATCG
>JAOUHH010000181.1 GCA_029865195.1 Desulfobulbaceae bacterium | reverse complement strand
GGCGGCGAAATCGGTAAGGCTCAAAGCGAGAAAGAGCAGCGCGATGCCGACCAGGCCATCGATGCGCGCCAGGGGGGGCAGGGTGTCGTTGACGATATAGCGGTCCACCGCCAGCCGCATCAGGTGCGGCAGGGCAAGGCCCGCGCCCGCCGCCACCAGGGCGAGGAGGATGGCGCCGACCATCCATGGGGTCTGCGGGCCGATCAGGGCGAGGATGCGGCGCCAGAGGGAGAGGTCGCCCACCTTGTTGAGCCGGTCTTCCTCGAAGTAGCCGAAATCGTGCCGCATCACCCCTCCTCGCCGTCGGCGGACGGCCTGTCGGTCTGATGGCGGTGGATGGTGGCGTAGAAGTCGTTGTCGGCGAGCAGCCTTGCGTGGGGGCCGCAACCGACCGTCTTTCCCTGTTCGAGGACGATGATCTGGTCGGCGTCGGCGAGTACCGCCAGCCGGTGGGAGGCGATGATGCAAATGCGGTCGGCGAGGTAGGGGCGGATGGCGGCGATGATCCGCTGCTCGGTGGTCTGGTCCACCGCCGCCAGGGTGTCGTCCAGGATCAGCACCGGCCGGTCGAGGAGCAGGGCCCGGGCCAGGGCGAGCCGCTGCCGCTGGCCGCCGGAGAGCCGGACGCCCTTCTCGCCGATCAGGGTCTGGTAGCCGTCCGGCATCGCCTCGATCTCCTGGTCGATGGCCACGGCCCGCGCCACCGTTTTGATCTCCGCAAGGCTTGCCTCGGGGCGGCCGAGGCTGATGTTGTTGGCGATGGTGTCGGCGAAGAGGGTGGTTTCCTGCGGCACGTAGGCGATGCGGTCGCGCAAGCTATCGATGCCGATCCGGTTGATGTCGATGCCGTCGACGAATACGCTCTGGTCGGGCACCGGATAGAGGCGGGCGAGGAGTTGACAGAGGCTCGATTTGCCGCTGCCGGTGCGCCCGACGATGCCGGAGAGGCCGGGTCGGAAATCCGCGCTGAGGCCGATCAGCGCGGATTCGTCGTGGCCGGGATAGCGGAAGGTGAGGTTTCTGATCGTGATCGCGCCGGGTGTATCGGGCATGACGAGCGGGGCGGCCGGTTCCGTGAGCACGGGTCGGGCGGCGAAGATCTCGGCGATCCGGGCCAGCGAGGTGAGGCCGCGCTGGAAGAGGGTGGTCACCCAGCCCATGGCCATCATCGGCCAGGTCAGCATGTAGAGGTAGGTGGTGAAGGCGACGAAATCGCCCACCGTGATCGTGCCGTTGATGGTCAGCCTGCCGCCCCAGTAGAGCACCAGCAGGAGACTGAGGTTGGCCACCAGCCGCGAGAGGGGGAAAATGGTGCCCTGGAGCAGGGCCACCTTCAGGTTGTCGTTGATGTAGGCGCGGCCCAGGCGGTCGAAGTGCTCGGCCTGGTTCCCCTCCTGGGTGCAGGATTTGATCAACCGGATGGCGGTGAGGCTGGTGCGGGAAAACTCGGTCAGCCGGGAGAACTGTTCCTGCACCTTTTTGAAGCGGTGGTGGAGGCGGGCCGAAAGGCTGGCGGTGCTGAGGGCGAGGAGCGGCATCGGGGCAACCGCGATCAGGGTGAGCCGGGGGTCGATGTAGGCCATGCAGGCCAAGGCGGCCAGGCTCATCAGGATGGCGTCGGTGGCGGCCACCAGCCCCATGCCGCAGGCCAACTGCACGGCGTTGAGGTCGTTGCCGGAAAGCGCCATGATCTCGCCCACGGTCCGTTTCTGGAAGAAGGCGCGGTCCAGGGTGAGGACATGGGCGAGCAGCCGTCGCCGCAGATTGACCTCCAGCTGTCGGGAGAAAACCAGGATCAGGTTCCGCCAGGCGAAACGGAGGACGGCGATGGCGATGGCGAGGAGCAGGATGACCCCGCCGTAGCCGAGCAAATCGCCCTGGTCGGCGGTGCCGTTGCCGATGGCGTCCACCGCCTGCTTGATCACCCTCGGGATCACCAGTTGCAGGCCATCGACGCCGAGCAGGGCGGCTAGCCCCAGCAGCAGGCGCGGCAAGGAGCTGCGGACGAAGGGGGTGATGAAGGGCAGCCCCAGGCGGGCGGCCAGGAACCGGTTGCGGTCGATGGGCATCACGGGTGCGGGGAAGGTCTGGGACCGTTGCACGGTCGGGCATGGCGCCGGGGAACGGCAGGAGCGGTCAAATTGTTGTCAACAATGATTACACCGGCTCAGGAACTTCCTGTCAAGGGAAAAGGGTCTTGCCGGATTGCGCCGTTCTTGCCTTTCGTGGGTGGCGGCGGTAAGTTGACTTTAATGTTGCCGGTATGGGGCGGCAAAGGGATCAGGCCGCCTTGGGGAAGTTGCGCGGGCTATCCCAGGAATTTGGCGTCAACGGCGCCAAGCCCCAGGCGGCGCGGGCCCTGTCGCAGCGCTCGTTGTGGACGCCGACCTCCCATGAGGCCGGGAAATCCCGGCAGACCGAGGCCCGCCGGGGGTGAATGGTGCAGCGGACATCGCTGCCGATGGTGCCCTGCAGGGCAATGCAGCGCGGTTGTGGCTGGTTGGTGCCGAGCATCACCCGCCGCCAGGGCTGGAGTTCCTCGGTGAGCATGACCGGGACGCCGCCCGGGGTGACATCGTCGGTTTCAGCCCAGTAGAAAGAGGCGCGGAAGTAGGCGCAGCAAGCGCCGCAGAGCAGGCAAGGGTTGTGGGTTTGCATTGTGGTAACGCCCTGAAATAAAAGGTTTTATCTCGTTGTGGACGATAATCATGGCGAGATGAGCGGCGTGAATATGCCCAAAGTCGTTGAAAAAAGCAATGGGAATCAGCAGGCCGCTCATCTTTGGCAGGAAAGCGGTGGGCCGTCCGTTTAATAAGGAGAGGTGGAAAGCGTGAAACCGTTGGAGCCGTTGGGGAGTCAGCCGCAGTCGTCCGCCGCCTGTTGAGGCCCGCCGACTCGGGCCCGGTCGGGCCCGTCGCGGATGGCGCAACCGTTTGTGGTCGGGGTGATTGAAACCGTGATCGGGCCGGTGCCGGTGGTCTCGGCGCAGCTGTCGTTGGCGGACCGCTGGGGGACCGTCAAGGTGCGACTGGATTTCGGTCGCATGGATTATCAGGTCGAGCCCGGTCTGTATGCGTTGGGCGCGCCCGGCGCCCGCTCGCCGATCTTGGTGACCGCCAACTACAAGCTGAGTTTTGACAGCCTCCGGCGGCATCTCGTTGGCCGTGATCTCTGGCTGCTGGTGCTCGACACCAGGGGCGTCAATGTCTGGTGCGCGGCCGGCAAGGGGACCTTCGGCACCGATGAACTGGCCGCGCGGTTGCGCGACAGCGGCCTTGCCCGGCTGGTCGACCACCGGCAGGTGATCCTGCCGCAGTTGGCCGGGCCCGGGGTCGCCGCCCATCGCATTCCGCCGGCGACCGGCTTCACGGTTCGCTATGGGCCGATCCTCGCCGCCGACCTGCCAGCCTACCTCGACGGCGGGTGTCGGGCGACCCCGGCCATGCGCTATCGGCACTTCCCCTGGCAGGAGCGGCTGCTGCTGTCGCCCCTGGAGGTGCTGCTGGCGGTGAAGGGCTCTCTGCCGCTGTTTTTGCTGCTGGCCCTTCTCTTTGGCCTCGGGCCGGGGGATGGGTACCTGCGGAAGGTTTTCGCCCAGGGGCTGGCCGGGCTGCCGGTCTATGGGGCCGGGGTGCTGGGCGGCGCCTTCCTGACCCCGCTCTTCCTGCCGTGGCTGCCGGGGCGGGCCTTTGCCCTCAAGGGGGCGGCGGCCGGCTTGTTGGTGGCGGCAGTACTGCTGGTCGTGCTGCCCTTTCGGCACTGGCTGCAAAACGCCGGTGCCTTGGCGTTGGTGGCGGTTCTTTCCTCCTACTGGGGGATGAAGTTTACCGGCGCCTCCACCTATACCTCGCTCTCCGGGGTCAAAAAAGAGATGCGGCTGGCCGTGCCGCTGCAGCTGGCCGTGGGGGTGATCGGCCTTGGCTGCTGGCTGGCGGCCGGCTTTCTGTTGGGGGGATGAGATGTCGCGATTGACCTATCTTAAAGATGTCGCTACCCTTGCCCTTGACCGGCAACGATGCGTGGGGTGCGGGATGTGTGTTGCCGTGTGTCCGCGCGCGGTGCTGGTGATGGCTGACGGGCGGGCCAACATCCAGGATCGGGATGACTGTATGGAGTGCGGCGCCTGCGCCCGTAATTGTCCGGTGGCGGCGGTTGCCGTGCAGGCCGGGGTCGGTTGCGCCGAGGCGGTAATCAACCGCATGTTGGGGCGTAAGTCGGGTGCCTGCTGCTGCCTTGGTGAGGATGGGGAAATCTCCGCGGCCGGGTCGCAAGACGGCCGCGGCTGCTGTTGAGAATGGGTTGCTTTTTTTCAGATAGTACTTGACCTCTGTCAGGATTCTTTTTTAGATTAAGACTTGTTTTTCTTTATATTTTCTTGTTGTTGCAGGTAGATTCGGGGCGAGCGGGGAATCCTTCAATGTCGATCGGCAAGCAGGCTCAACGTACGGCACGGATTGTCGCCTTGCTGCCTTTCTTGGTCTTTTCAGCCCAGCCGGCGCTGGCCGTACAGGTGCACGGCGGCGGCATCGAGGGGCTTGTTTCCCATCAGATTGGCCATGCCCTTTTTGCCGGCGGCATGCTTTTCCTGCTGTTGACCAGTTATCGCAGCCGCTGGTCCGGTCCCGGCTGGGACCGCTTCAAATGCTTTCTCCGCCTCACCATCGTCTGGAATATCCTGACCTTCTCAGGCCACTGGCTGCAGGTCGGTCTCGCAGATGATAAATTTCTGCGGGCCGGCGGCAAGATCGTCGGATTTCGCATCGATTCCCTTCGGGATGTTTTTTTCTATTTGGCAAGTCTCGATCATCTGGTGTTGCTGCCCGCCCTGCTCTGTCTTTCGGTGGCGCTCAGGCAATGGGTAAAAGCCGGGGAGGTAAGTCGATGATCCTTCCCTGGTGGCCGGTGGTCTTGATCGATATTTTAGGCGCTGCCTTCTCGCTGCTGATCGGCTTCTGGAGTATCGGCTATTCGTGGGCCTGGTACCGGAAGAGGAAGGATGACGCCTTTCGGCATTATCTCCTTCTGCTGACCATTGCCATCGCCACCTTCACCATTTCCCGATCCTTCGGCCATATCGTCAAACAGTTTCTGCTGATGGCCGGCAACGCGGCACTGTGGAAAGAGATCTCGCCGTACAGCGGCGCGGTCAATACCGCGACCTTCATCGTGATCTTCGCCTTCGGCATCTATTTCGACCGGGTCCGGCAGATCAAGCTGCGCGCCGATCATGACGCCGTCAGTCTTTCGACTGCGCGTGCCAGGGCCGACGCGGCGCTGGAGGCGGAGGCGCGGATCCGGGCCATCTTCGATGGCGTGGACGACGCCATCTGTCTGCTCGACGATGATGCCAACGTCTTGTTCTTCAACCGCAAGATGCAGGATTTGCTGCCGGATATATCCGTGAACCAGAAATGTTACACGGCGCTGTTCGAACGGGCCACCCCCTGTGATGATTGCCGGTTCCGCGGCCTGCATGTGGGCGACAGCATCTCCTATGAAACCGAAGTGGTGCGGATTGCGAAACTGGTCAGTATTACCGGGGTGCGGCTGTTATGGCTTGATAAGCGGGAGGTCAACATGGCCGTTATCCGCGACATCACCGAGCAGAAGAGGCTTGAGGCGCAACTGCTGCAATCACAGAAACTGGAGGCGGTGGGCACCCTGGCCGGTGGAATTGCACACGATTTCAACAATATCCTCACCGCTATCACCGGCTACAGCGACATGTTGCTGGTTAAACTCGGCCAGGAAAGTCCACTCCGCCAGGATGTTGGCGAGATCCGTCGGGCTGCCGGCCGGGCCGCGGCGCTGGTGCGGCAGCTGCTGGCCTTCAGCCGCAAGCAGAAGGCGGCCTTTGCGGTTGTCGATGTCAATGGCCTGATCCGCAACATGCAGAAGATGTTGTATCGACTCATCGGCGAGGATATCAGTCTGGAGATGCAGTTGGCCGATCAGGAGTTGAATATCCGT
>JAOUHH010000180.1 GCA_029865195.1 Desulfobulbaceae bacterium | reverse complement strand
TCGCTGATCGCGTTGAATGATTTTTCCCACACCTCCTTGGCTTGTTGCAGGTCGGCGTGGATTTTTTGCCGTTCGTCGATCATCTGATTGGCGGCGCGGGCCAGAGCGGCGAATTCGGTGATGGATATGCGGTCGGCGTCCATGCGTTCCGGGTTGGCGGCGGCCTGTTTGAAAAAATTGGAAAAGAGTTCCAGTTCGCGGGTCAGTCGCTTGCTGAGCAAGTGGCTGATCTTGTAGCAGAGGGCGAGGGCCAGGAGAATCAGAACCACCGTGATTGCGGCCCGGTGGTAAAGCTCGCGGAGCATATCCTGCCGGAGTGAGGCCAGGGCCGCGTCGATGTCGTCGAGATAGACCCCGGCGCCGAGCACCCATTGCCATTCCGGAAAGGCGTTGACGTAGCTCATCTTTCTGGCCGGCTGTTTGGTGACGGGGTCGATGGAGGCGATATACTCGATAAATCCGCCGCCCGGTTGCTGGCCGGCACGGATGATCTCCTGCGCCACCTTCATGCCGTTGGCGTCTTGGTAGTTCCAGCGGTTGACGCCGACATTGCTTTTGTTGACATGGGAGAGGCAGAGTCCGTCGTAGGTGTGGGTGAAGATGTAGCCCTTGGTCTCGTATTGAATGGCGTTGAGGCGGGCCCGAAACTGCTCCTGCAGTTCTTGCTCCACGTCGCGGACGTATTCGCCGGAGCCGATTACCCAGCCGTAGGGCTTGAACAGCTTGAGAAAGGCGATCTTCTTCTCACCCTGTTCGATGTGCAGGCGATCGCTGACCTCGGGCTTGTTCCAATAATAGGTGACAAAGCCGCCCTCTTCGTTTTCTTGGGCCACGCGGATGAAGTCGCGGATGAATTTCTTGCCCTGCCGGTCAACGGTGTCCGCCTCGCTTTTGCCGATGAAGTCTGGCCGGAAGGGGTGGGCGACCAGATTGTGGTCGGTGTCGAGAATCCAGTAATAGCCGCGGCCGTTGAAATAACGGAGCGGCATCAGGGCCTCGATGATCAGTTTCTTGATCTGGGCGTCGCGCAGGATGCCTTTGTTGGCGCGGTAGATGTTGTCGGCAATGGCCCAGCCGTTTTTGGTGTGGGCCCGCAGGTCGTCACGCAGGCGAGATTCAACCGTGGCTACCTGGAACCGCATGTCGCTGATCTGGGTGTTGACCTGCTGCCTCACCTCCTGTTTGCGGGAGGCGATATAGTTGTCGCGCATCTTGGCGAGGGTGGCGAGATGGCTGTCGTATTCGTGGTAGAGCCAGAACAGGCCCATGGTGAGAGCGAGCAGGGCCAGAATGCTGAAAAGGCTGATGCGATAGAGGTTGCCGAAGCTTTTTTGCCGCTGGTTGGTCATGTGGGTGTCTGGGCCCCTGTCGTTGGTGGATAGGCTCTATCTTAGTAAATGGCCGCCTGGTTGTCCAGTGCGCCCTTCCGGACGGAAAAGGGGGAAGACAAAAAAAGGAGGCGGCCCGTTGCGGGCCGCCTCCTTCTCTATATGGTGCTGCGTGGAGCGGAGATTACAGCTTGAACATCAGGTCGCTGTAGGTCGGTACCGGCCAGAGGGAGCGGGGCATGAGCTCCTCAATGGCGTCGATGTCCGCCCGCAGGCTGACCGTGGCGGTAAAGACCTTGTCGCGGTACGCCGCGGCCTGTTTGTCGACCTTGTCGATCTTCTGGGCCTTGGCGACCTCGCTCTCCAGGGTGGCCAGCTTCTTGGCCGCCGAGTCGGCGAGCTTGCCCACCTGCGCGAGCAGGTTCTTCTGTACCGAGCAGGCCTTGCCGACGACGCTGACCGAGGTGCCCAACTGGGTCATGAACTCGATGGCCGCCGGCAGGTACTGGCGTTTGACCATCTGGATGGCGGTGAGTGCCTCGATGTTGATGTGCTTGGCGTACTGCTCGGTGTAGATGTCGTAGCGGGAGTGCAACTCATCCTTGCTGAGCACGCTGTACTTGGCGAAAAGCTTGATCGCCTTGTCGGTGACGAAGCTCTTGATGGAGTCCGGGGAGGACTTGACGTTGGGCAGACCGCGCTTGGCTGCTTCCTTGACCCACTCGTCGGAGTAGTTGTTGCCGTTGAAGATGATCCGGCCGTGCTTTTTGACGGTGTCCTTGATGATGGCCAGGATCTCGGCGTTGACGTCCTTGGCCTTCTCGAGCCGGTTGGCGATCTCGTCAAGGGCCTCGGCGGCGATGGTGTTGAGTGCCACGTTGGGGCCGGAGATGGACTGAGAGGAACCGCACATCCGGAACTCGAACTTGTTGCCGGTGAAGGCAAACGGTGAGGTCCGGTTCCGGTCGGTGTTGTCCTTGGGCAGGTCGGGGAGGCTGTCAACGCCGATTCTGAGGAAATCACAGACGTCCTTCTTGCAGATCTTCTTGCCGGCGGCCAGGTTCTCCAACACGTCGGAGAGCTCCTTGCCCAGGAAGACCGAGATGATCGCCGGCGGGGCCTCGTTGGCACCCAAGCGATGGTCGTTACCGGAGCTGGCGCAGGTGCCGCGCATGATGTCGGCATGGGTGTCAACGGCCTTGAGGAGCGCGCAGAGGAAGACCAGGAACTGGGCGTTGTCCTCGGGGGTCTGGCCGGGTTCGAGCAGGTTGATGCCGTCGTCGGTGGAGAGCGACCAGTTGTTGTGTTTGCCCGAGCCGTTGACGCCGGCGTAGGGCTTCTCGTGCAGCAGGCAGACCATGCCGTGGCGCAGGGCCACCTTCTGCATGGTCTCCATGACCAGCTGATTCTGGTCGGCGGCGATGTTGGTGGTGGTGAAGACCGGGGCCATCTCGAACTGGCCGGGGGCCACCTCGTTGTGCTTGGTTTTGGAGGTGATGCCCATCTTCCACAGTTCGATGTCCAGGTCCTTCATGTAGGCGGAGACACGGTCCTTGATGGCGCCGAAGTACTGGTCTTCCAACTCCTGGCCCTTGGGGGCGGGAGCGCCGAAGAGGCTGCGGCCGCAGGTCATCAGGTCGAGCCGCTGGAGGTAGTACTCCTTCTCCACCAGGAAATACTCCTGCTCGGCGCCAACGGTGGAGTTGACGTGGGTGGAGGTGGTGTTGCCCATGGCCTTCAGTACCCGGAGCGCCTGCTTGGAGACGGCGGTCATGGAGCGCAGCAGCGGCGTTTTCTTGTCCAGGGCCTCGCCCTTGTAGGAGCAGAAGGCGGTGGGGATGCAGAGGGTGACGTCGCCGACCGCGTCCTCTTTCAGGAAGGCGGGGGAGGTGCAGTCCCAGGCGGTGTAGCCGCGGGCCTCGAAGGTGACCCGCAGGCCGCCGCTGGGGAAGGAGGAGGCATCGGGCTCGCCCTGGATGAGCTGCTTGCCGGAGAACTCCATGATCACGCCGCCGTCGTTGGTGGGGGCGATGAAGGAGTCGTGCTTCTCGGCAGTGGTGCCGGTGAGCGGCTGGAACCAGTGGGTGTAGTGGGTGGCGCCCTTCTCGATGGCCCAATCCTTCATGGCGTTGGCCACCACCGCGGCCACCTCGGGCTTGAGTGCCGAGCCGGTGTCGATGGTTTTCTTGAGCGCCTTGTAGGTCTCCTTGGGCAGCCGCTCCTTCATGGTCTTGTCGTTGAAGACATTACCGCCGAACAGCTGGGGGACGGTGATGTTGCCTTCGGCACAGTTACATTGCTTGTACATTTTGTTCTGCCTCCTTGAAATATTTTCCTGTGGTGTCTGTTAACCACGCCCCGCGCCATCAGCAAAAGGGAATGGGTTTTGGTGTCAGGCCCGGCCGGCATGGCGCGGGGCTCTGGGGTGTCCGTTATCGTTGGGCCGCCGCTGTCACCGGTTGTTGCCGGCGACATGGAGCAGCGCTCTGCATATTTCTTGATGGAAAAGAGCATCTTTGATCTTATTCCCCTCGCTGTCAAGAACGTAAAAAACATCGACCAGTCTTTCTTTCTCGGTGGCGATTTTCGCCTGGTGGATATTGATGTCCAGGTCCGCCAGGCATCTGGTGATGTCGTAGAGGAGTCCCGGGTGGTCGTCGGCGAACACCTCGATGACCGTATAGCGGTCGGAGGTGGTGTTGTCGAGCTGGACCCGCGGTTTGGGGCGTACGCCCATGCGCTGGTGGCGTGTCGGCGTCACCGGCCGTTTCTCAACCAGGCGATGGGCCAGGGCCAGGCGGTTGGCCAGGGCGAGATTGAGATCATCGGCAAGTTTCGCCAGGATCCGGTCGTGATCGGCATCACCGGCTTGGGAGCGGACCTTGATGACGTCAACGGCGGTGTTGTCGGGCCAGGTCCAGATCTGGGCCGCCATCACGGTCAGGTTGTGGAGCGCCAGGATGCCGCATATCTTGGCCAGCAGGCCGGGCCGATCCTTGGCCATGATCCGGATGGTCCACACCTCGCCCTGGCCCGATACCTCAAGCAGGGCCTTCTCGTCATGGAGGCGGCGGTGCATCGTCAAGTGTTCCACGACCTCCTCGGGGCTGAAGCTGAGCAGGTATTGGTCGGGCAACCGGTTGAGGATCTCGTTGATGGCCTTGGGGGGGGAGGGCGCAAGCAGGGTGGCGATTCGGGAGCGCATCCAGTCCACGTCGAGATGCTGATCGGGCGTGGCAGCGAGGTCGGCGTGGCCGAGGAGATTGGTGATGCGCTGATAGAGTTCCAGGAGCAGGGACGCCTTCCAGTCGTTCCAGGCGGTGGGGCCGGTGGCCCGCGCATCGGCGATGGAGAGGAGGTAGAGCATGTCGAGGCGGTTCTGGCCTTTGATCCGGCGGGCGCAGCGGATGATGAACGATTCGTCCTCAAGATCGCGCCGGAGGGCGGTGTCGGTGAGAAAGAGATGGTTGCGGATCAGAAATTCAAGATCGGCAACCTCGCTGTCGGTCAAGCCCATGCGGGTGCCGATCTGCGCGGCCAGTTCGGCGCCGATTTCGGAGTGGTCGCCGCCCTGGCCCTTGCCGATGTCGTGCAGCAGGGCGGCAAGGAAAAGGACGTTTGGCGAGGAGACGGCCGCGAAGGTTGCGGCTTCGGTCTGCCGCAGGCGCGCCGTCTCCGCGACGGTTTGCAGGAGGTGCCGGTCGACGGTGTAGATATGATACACATCATGCTGGGCAAGGGAGGCAACATTGGCCAGTTCCGGGAGGTAGGCGGTGAGCAGCCCGGTTTCCAGCATGGTGGTAAGGATCGGCAGCGGATCGCCGGTTGGGGTAAGGGCGGCGAGAAATGCCTTGCGCATCCGTTTGGATACGCGCGCCCGGTCGTCGATCAGGTGCAGGTTGGCGGTGACCATCTTCTTGGTCCGATAGTGGATGGGCATTCCGTTCTTCGCCGCCTGGGCGAAGAGCTGCATGAGCAGATATGGCCTGCTCTGCAGCCGCGCCGCGTCGTCGAGGTCAAGGTGGATATGGCCGTGACGGCTGGCGATGCCGTTGGCGGGGATGCCCGCCAGGGCGATGGCGGGACTGCCGGCATGGGCCAGCGATTCCTCGACGTGCTCGAAGAAAAGGTCGGTGGCGATGGCGACTCTCTGCAGATGCCCGTACAGATCGCGCATGAATTGCTCCACCCCGAGCAAATCCTTGGTGTTGCGAAACTGCAGGTCGTTTGCCATCTCTTCCTGATATTCGAAGTAGAGTTGATCGTTCTTGCGGCCGCTGAGGTAGTGCAAGCGGTTGCGGATTCTTACCAGGTGGTCCCAGGCATCGGTGAAATCCTGCCGTTCCTGTTCGGAGAGCAATCCTGCCTCCCGCAGATCCTCAAGGCTCGAGAAGCCGAAGAGGGCCTTGGCGGTCCACAGCATGGCGTGGATATCGCGCAGGCCGCCACGGCTTTCCTTGATGTGCGGTTCGAGAAGATAGCTGTGCATGCCGAATCGTTGCTGTCGCTGTCGGCGACTGGTGGTCATGTTTTTCAGGAAGGCGCGGCGTTGTCCCTCGACAAACCCACGCCGGTAACGTTCTTCAAGTTCCACGAACAACCGCTCCTCGCCACAAAGTAACCTGGCGTCGAGCAGGGCGACCTGAAAGAAAAAATCCTTGTCAGCGTCGGC
>JAOUHH010000179.1 GCA_029865195.1 Desulfobulbaceae bacterium | reverse complement strand
CGGTGGCGCCGTGGCTCACCGCGTCGGCCCCTTCCTCGGCCGCGACCCGTACCTGTTCCTTGGCGATCACCGGCCGGGCCAGCGAGGTGCCGAGCAGATACGATCCCTCGTAGATGGCGTTGGCACGGAAGGCGGGAAACACGTAGTCGCGGGCAAACTCCTCGCGCAGATCCGAGATCACCACCTTGTCAGCGCCGGTGGCCATGCCTTTCTTGCGCACCGCATCCCAGTCTTCGGTTTGTCCGACATCGGCGGAAAAGGCCACCACCGGGCATTTATATTCTTCCTTCAGCCAGGTGAGGATGACCGAGGTGTCGAGGCCGCCCGAATAGGCGAGGACGATTTTGTTGACGTTGGCTTTCATATCGTTAGTCTCTTTTCCTGCGTTGGTAATGTTGACGGGTTGTCGTGGCGCCGCCCTAGCCGAGATGGGTCAGCAGGATCGCCTTGTGGATGTGCAGCTTGTTCTCCGCCTGGTCCCAGGCCACGCACTGGGACCCCTCCAGCACCTCGTCGGTGATCTCCTCGTCGCGGTGGGCGGGCAGGCAGTGGAGGACGATTGCCCCGGCCTTGGCCTTGGCGAGCAGCCCGCCGTTCACCTGGTAGGGCTGGAACACCTTGATCCGTTTCTCCTGCTCCTCTTCCTGGCCCATGGAGGCCCAGACATCGGTGTTGATGACGTCGGCGTCGGCCACCGCCGCTGCCGGATCGCGCACCACGGTGATCGGCCTTGCGGCCTCGGCCCGCGCCTTGGCAAGGATCTCCGGGTCCGGGTCGTAGCCCTCCGGGCAGGCCAGGGTGAGGGCGAAGCCCAACCGGCTGGCGGCCTGGATCCAGGAGTTGGCCATGTTGTTGCCGTCGCCGATCCAGGCGATGTGGAGCTTGTCCACCGCGCCCTTCTTCTCGATGACGGTCTGGATGTCGCTCAGGATCTGGCAGGGATGGTGGAGATCGGTGAGGGCGTTGATCACCGGCACCGAGGAGTATCGGGCCAACTCGTCGACGATCTCCTGGCCGTAGGTGCGGATCACCAGGCCGTTCACGTAGCGGGCCATGACCCGGGCCATGTCTTTCAGCGGCTCGTTGCGGGCCAGCTGGGTGTCGCGGCCGGAGAGATAGATGACCTGGCCGCCCAGCCCGTACATGGCCGATTCGAAGGAAACCCGGGTACGGGTGGACGGTTTTTCAAAAACCAGAGCGATGGTCTTGCCGGCCAGCTGCTGGTGGCGGACGTTGTTCTTGCTCTCTTGTTTCAGCGTGGCGGCCAGATTCAGGTAGCCGGTCAGTTCTTCCCTGGTGAAGTCCCAGAGGGATAACAGGTGTTTCGTCATGACGGTTTCTCTTTCACGTAAACCATTCATCTCGACAAGCGGTTTGCGTGTGTGCGGGGCCGTTCGGGTGCAGCGCCAAACAAGGCCCCCAAAAAAATGGTGGCCCAATCATGGTCGGGGTTCCAACTGCCTTAAGACGGCGTCGGCCGGATGATTGAGCCTGTTGCGAGGGGTGAAAAAGGAACGCTTTTCAGACCCCTTACCAAAGGACAAGCTAGCATCAATACAAAAAAACATCGTTTTTGCAAGAAATTTATTGCCGCCCGGAACTCCTGCCCCTTGCGGCGCACCGGTTCAGGCCAGTTCGGAAAACGCCTGGTCGACCAGCCCGATCATCTCGTCGATCTCTTCCCGGCTCACCATCAGGGGCGGGATGCAGCGCAGGGCGACGTTGCCGGCAAAGTTCAGGAGCAGGCCCTTGCGGAACAGGCTTGTCACCAGATCGCCGCCATGCTTGACGCCCTCGTCGGTGAGGACCAGCCCCTGGATGAGGCCGAGGCCGCGCACCGAGGCGGCGAAGCGCGGGTATTTGCCGGCCAAACCCTGCAGCCGCTCGGCCAGATACGCGCCCTTGGCCTTGACCTCGACGAGGAAGCCGTCGGCGAGCATGGTTTCCATCACCACCAGGGCCGCGGCGCAGCCGATGGGGTTGCCGCCGAAGGTGGAGGCGTGGTCGCCGGGGGCAAACGAGGCGGCGATTGTTTCGGTGGTGAGCATGGCGCCGATGGGCAGGCCGTTGCCCAGCGCCTTGGCGAGGGTCATGATATCCGGAGTCACCCCTGTCTGCTCGTAGGCGAAAAGGGTGCCGGTGCGGCCGATGCCGACCTGCACCTCATCGAAGATCAGCAGCAGATTGTGCTTGTCGCAGAGCGCCCGGATGCCGGCCAGGTACTCCTTGGCCAGCGGCCGTACCCCGCCCTCGCCCTGCAACGGTTCACAGAGGATCGCGCAGGTCTGCGGGGTGATCATCTTTGCCAGGGCGTCGAGATCGCCGAAGGGGGCGTGGTGGAACCCCGCCGGCAGCGGCTCGAACCCCTTGTGGAACTTGGCCTGGCCGGTGGCGGCCACCGTGGCCAGGGTCCGGCCGTGGAAGGAGCCGGCCAGCGAGATGATCTCGTAGCGGTTCGCGCCGCCGTGCTTGCGGGCAAGCTTGATCGCCGCCTCGTTTGCCTCGGCGCCGGAGTTGCACATGAAGACCCGGTCGGCAAACGAGTTGGCGACCAGCAGCTCGGCAAGTCTGGTCTGCGGCTCGGTGTGGTAGAGGTTCGAGACATGGACCAGCTTTTTTGCCTGGGTGCAGATCGCCTCGGTGACCCCGGGGTGACAGTGGCCCAGCGAACAGACCGCGATTCCGGAGACGAAATCCAGGTATGCCCGGCCGTCGGCGTCGGTGAGCCGGCAGCCCTTGCCGCTGACCATCGCCACCGGATAGCGGCCGTATGTATTGATAAAGACCTTCTGGCTCCGCTCGATCAAGGACTGGTTGCTCATGGGGTGATCTCCGTGCCGACGCCCTCGTTGGTGAACATTTCAAGGAGCACCGCATGGTCCACCCGGCCGTCGATGATGTGCGCCTTGCCGACCCCGGCCCTGACCACGTCCTGGCAGCACTTGATCTTGGGGATCATGCCGCCGGCCGCCACCCCGGAGGAGATCAGGTTGTCCGCCTCGGCGATGGTCATCGACGAGATCAGCTGTTTCGCCTCGTCAAGCACCCCCGTCACGTCGGTGAGGAGGATCAGCTTGGCCGCCTGCATCGCCGCGGCGATGGCCCCGGCCACCAGGTCGGCGTTGATGTTGTAAGCGTGGCCGTCCTCGCCCACCCCCACCGGCGCGATCACCGGGATAAAGTCCTTGGTGTCGAGGGTGGTGAGTACCTCGGAGTTGACATCGGTCACCTCGCCCACCCGGCCGAGATCGATCAGCTCCGGCGGCGCGTTCTCGGCCAGGCTCTTCATGATCTTCATCTTGCGGGCCTTGATCAGGTCGCCGTCGCGGCCGGAAAGCCCCACCGCCTTGCCGCCGTTATGGTTGATCAGGCTGACGATCTCCTTGTTGACCTTGCCCACCAGCACCATCTCCACCACGTCCATGGTTTCGCCGTCGGTGACCCGCATCCCCTGGATGTAGTCGGACTGGATGTTCATTTTTTTCAGGAACTGGTTGATCTGCGGGCCGCCGCCATGGACGACGATGGGGTTGATGCCGATGTACTTCATCAGGATGATGTCGAGGGCGAAGTTCTTCTTCAGCGCCTCGTCCACCATGGCGTGGCCGCCGTATTTGATGACCACCGTCTTGCCGTAGAATTCCTTGATGTAGGGGAGTGACTCGACAAGGATTTGTGCTTTCTCGATGCCTTTTTTCATAGTGCTCGACAACCGTATCTGTGTTTTGGGTAAGGGGCCATGCGCGCTCGGGCCGCGGCCGAAAAGGGTGTATAATACTTGCGGCGGGGCCGGAAGTAAAGATTTTGTCGGCGGGCAAGATTGTCATGGACACGCCGTCTCGTTTTTATGTTATATTGCCGGGCACCAACAGTCGGCCACCGGCCATCAATCAACTTGGGGAGCGGAAAGAGATATGAAGCGTGTGCTGCGTCTGATGCAAAGCCTGGCGGCGGTGATCGTTTTTTGCAGCCTAGGCGGGGTGCCGCTCTTTGCCGCTGAGGCCGCCGTGGACAAGGGTGCGCAGCCGATCCATGTCGAGGCGGACCGGATGGAATCCTACGACAAGAAGAACGAGGTGCACTTTTTCGGGCGGGTGGAGGCCAAGCAGGGAGACATCGTTCTGCACGCCGATACGATGCGGGTCACCTATGTAGCCGCCGACAAGGCGCAAGGCGGCAAGACCGACGAACAGGGGCGGCAGGTTGACAAGTTGTTCGCCCAGGGCAACGTCAAGTTGGTGAGTGATGCCGGCTGGGTCGCCACCGGCGCCACCATGGATTATTTCGCCGGCCAGCGCAAGGCGATCCTGATCGGCGACGCCAAGGTCTGGCAGGACAACAACCTGGTTACCGGCAATCGGATCGTGTTGTACCTCGACGAGGGGAAAAGCATTGTCGAACGTGATCCGCAGGCGGGCCGGGAACGGGTAAAGGCCTTTCTCTATCCCTCCGAAGATAAAGACGAAAAAAACGGCAAGTAGGCCGCGCCGGCTATTAACGGAGTACGCTTTGGCAATCCTTGAAACCCACGACATCGCAAAGCAGTACAAGAAGCGGCGGGTGGTCGACGGCATCAGCCTGTCGGTGGCCAGCGGTAAGGTGGTCGGGTTGCTTGGCCCCAACGGCGCCGGCAAGACCACCACCTTCTACTGCATCGCCGGCCTGATTCGTCCCGATGGCGGTTCGGTGCTGCTCGACGGCGAGGACATCACCTCCCTGCCCATTCACAAGCGGGCCCTGAACGGGATATCCTATCTGGCCCAGGATTCGTCGGTTTTTAAAAAGTTGACCGTTGAGGAAAATGTCCGTATTGTTCTGGAGCCGTTGGGGCTTGGCCGAAAAGAGATCGACGAGCGCATCGCCGGCCTGATGAGTGACCTCAAGATCGAGTATCTGGCCCATAATCGCGCCCACTCACTCTCCGGCGGTGAGCGACGGCGGGTGGAGATCATGCGGGCGCTTGCCACCCGGCCCCGGTTTATCCTTCTCGACGAGCCTTTTGCCGGCATCGACCCTCTGTCGGTGGCGGATCTGCAGCAGATCATCCATCATTTGAAAGAGAAGGGGCTCGGGGTGCTGATCTCCGACCACAATGTCCGGGAAACCCTGTCGGTCTGTGATTACGCCTACATCGTCAACAACGGCCGGCTGCTTGCCGACGGCACCGCCGCCGAGGTGGTCAACAGCGAGGCGGCGCGGAAGATGTATCTCGGCGAAACCTTCAGCATGTAGCGGTGGCGGGCCGGAGAGGCATGGTTGTGAACCTGAATATTTTTGAATCCGGAAGCTGTTTTCGGCAAGAGAGATAATCGATGGCGTTGGAACTGAGGCAACAGGTCAAGCTGAGCCAGCAACTGGTGATGACACCGCAGTTGCAGCAGGCCATCAAGTTGCTCCAGCTTTCGCGTCTGGAGCTGGCGGAAACCATCCAGCAGGAGATGGAGCTGAATCCGGTTCTGGATGAAGACCTCTCCCTGGATGCGGACGGCCCCCCCGATGCGATGGCCGCCGAGGCGGAACCGGTGGCGCCGGTGGAGACGGATTACACCGCCGACGTGCGGGTCGGCGAATCCGACGCCCCCCTGGCCGAGATCAACTGGCAGGACTACGCCAACGAGTACGAATACGCCCCCTCCGCCGGCGGCAGCGGGCGCGAAGAGAACGACCTCCCCTCCCGTCTCGACATCCTCACCCAGAAGCCGGACCTGCAGGCGCATCTGCGCTGGCAGCTGAGCTTTGCCGACCTCGACGAGGAGGACCGGCCGGTCGGCGAGTACATTATCGGCAACCTGAACCGGGACGGCTTTCTGGAGGTGGATATCCCCGAGATCATGGCCGCCACCGGCTGCTCCGAGGATACGGCGCAGTGGCTGGTGGAGATGGTGCAGGATCTCGATCCGGCCGGGGTCGGCGCCCGCAATGTCAAGGAGTCGCTGCTGTTGCAGCTTGAGCGCCTTGGCCTTGCCGATTCCCTCGCCGCCCGGATTATCGCCGATCATCTCAAATTTCTCGAAAACAAGAATTACGGCGCCATCGCCAAGGCCACCGGCAAGCCCCTGGAGGATGTCTTCGCGGCGGTCA
>JAOUHH010000178.1 GCA_029865195.1 Desulfobulbaceae bacterium | reverse complement strand
TGCTGCGGCTACTGCGTCATGGCTTGTCCTTACGGCGTCCGCTTCTTCCATCCGGAGCACAAGGTGGCCGAGAAATGCACCTTCTGTTATCACCGGATCAGCAAGGGTATGAAAACCGCCTGTGTGCAGGCATGTCCCTTCGGCGCGCGGGAGATCGGCAACCTGAAAGATCCCAATGATCCTGTCACCAAGACGATCATGACGGAGCGGGTGGCGGTTCTCAAGGATGAATACGGAACAAAACCCCAGGTCTTCTATATCGGCCTGGATACGAACGTGAGGTGAGATGATGACCGAGCAATTATTTGTACATGGGGCGGAGTGGACCGTTAAGGAACTGTTCTGTTACCCCAACGAGTTCATTTACTGGAGTATCCAGATCGTCATGTATCCCTATATGACCGGTCTGGTTGCGGGTGCCTTTGTTCTGTCGTCGCTCTATCACGTCTTTGGGCAGAACGACATCAAGGACATGGCCCGTTTTTCACTGGTCTTTTCCCTGGCCTTGCTGCCGGTGGCGACCATGCCGCTGTTGATGCATCTGCAGCAGCCGATGCGGGCCATGGAGCCGCTCTTTACGCCGCATTTCACCTCGGCGATCGCCGCCTTCGGCATCGTTTTTTCAACCTACGCGTTCATCGTTCTGAGCGAAATCTGGTTCGTCTACCGGAAGTTCTTTGTCGAGCAGGTCGCCGCCCTCAAGGATCAGGCCGGGATCGGCAACGCCATGAAGTGCCGCCTCTACCGGATCCTGACCATCGGCGCCTATGATATCAGCGACGAAGCGGTTGCCAAGGATCATCGCGCCGTCAAGATCCTTGCCGGCATCGGTATCCCGGTGGCCTGTTTCCTCCATGGCTATGCCGGTTTCATCTTCGGTTCGGTCAAGGCCAACGCCCTCTGGATGTCGCCGTTGATGCCGGTCATCTTCATCATGTCGGCGGTTGTCTCCGGTATTGCCCTCTGTATGTTGACCTACATCATCATCATGGAGTGGCAGAAGTTCTGGGCTGGCCGCAAGTCAAGCGCCACCGCCGAGCAGATCGCCGGTGCCGAGGTCGACATGATCACCAAGACCTCCAAGTACCTGCTGGGCTTCCTGATCGCCGCCATCACCCTCGAGCTCCTCGACCTCATCTTCCGCGGCTACACCGCGATGAAGTCCTGGGACATCCTCCGCTCGGTGATGTACGGCAAGGATTTCCTGAACATCTTTGTTCTGCAGTACGGCTTGGGCAATCTGGTGCCGTTCATCCTGCTGTTGATGCCGCGGTTGACCATCCGGCGGGCGGTTGTCGCCCTCTGCCTGGTGCTCTTCGGCGTCTTCATGATGCGTTGGAACGTTGTTATCGGCGGGCAGGCCTTCTCGCTCTCCTTTGCCGGTTACATGCACTACCATCTGCCCATCATCCCCCACAACATGGAGACCTATAAAGAGGGCCTGTTCGGCGCGCTCACCGTTGCCGCCACCCCCTTTGTACTCTTCTGGGCGATCAACAAGATTGTGCCTTCCCTGAAGTCGACCAACTAAGGCATTCATCTCGTTGTCAGCAGTCCCTGCGAGGGGGCGTTTTCCCCGGCCGGTGCCGGGTGGAAACGCCCCCTTTTTTTATGGTTGCGGGATATGGGGTGCGGTGGCCGAAGGAGCGTGAATGGGGAAGCGCGGGCGGGTTCGGGCTCAGCGGGGTTTGAGAGCGGATCGGATGTTCATCTGGGCGGCGATAAAGTCCTGCATCCGGTTCTGCGTCAGAAAGATGCCGGAGAGGATGGCGTTGTCGATCTTGAGCGCCGGAATGAGAAGGACGCCGGCGCGCAGGGTGGCGAGCGGGTGGGTGGTGACTTCGATGGTTTCGATATCCAGCTTGGGGAATATCTCACGTAACCGCTCTAGGGCGCGGGCCGCCATCCGGCAGCGCGGACAGAGGGCTGACTGGTAGAATTCAATTTTCATGGTCGTTTTCACATGGGCGCTCAGGGGTTGCTGTTGAAAAGTTCGAAAAGCTCATCCCGTATATACCTGATTTCATCGATCTCCAAGTGCAAAAGATCGCCGATGTAATCGCGGTTGCCGAACCATTCGTCGATATCCCAGTCCGTATCGATCACCAGGCCGGTCGTCCCGGCCAGATAATCATAATGATGCGCCAGGTAATCGGCCAGCTGCAGCACGGCGGCCAGCTTGAGCGCATCAGGCTGCTGACGCAGGCCGGACAGATTATCGTGATGAAGGAGGACCCCTTTGCAGATGTGATCGGGCAGGGACCAACTCTTGGCCATCAGGTGGCCGATGACGCAGTGGTCGGTCCCCACCGTCCGGTCTTCCTCGTCAAGGACGTCGTGCCGGTAACTGACGACCATTTCAAAGAGCTCATGGTAGTCGATGAAATTGGTGCAGAGGATGGGCACCGCGCAATCGTGGAAGAGTCCGCCGAGGTAACATTGGCCGGCGGTGACGGAATCTAGGGTCAGAACGGTTTGCAGCCGCCGTGCGATAAGATCGGCAGCAATGGCCACCCGCTGGGTATGATGCCAGAACCGTTCGGTGAACTGCGGGCCCGAAGCCAAGGATTCGCGCAGGCAGGAGGTGAGGATCAGCTTGAAAAGATTTTCGGTGCCGAGCAGGGTCAGGGCCTGGGGAATGGAGTCCACTTCCCGACAGCGGCCGAAAAGCGGTGAGTTGATCAGTTTGAAGAGACGGGCGGCAACGGCGGCGTCCTTACCGATCAGCGCCGCGATTTTTTTGAAATCCGGTTGCGGTTCGTTCAGCAACCGGTTGAGGTCGGCAATCACGGCGGGCTGGCTCGGGATTCGTATCCTTTGCAGGATTTCTCTGGCATGTGCCAGTCGTTGTTCGGTAGCGGAGTCAGCCATTGGCGTGTGAACGAGCTTTGTTAAGGTTGCTTGCGGTGAAAAAACGCCTCTCGTTGAATGGTGCCGGATTATTGGCTCAGCATGGTGTTGATGGTGCCGGATTCCGGCTGCACGGGAACGAATGTTTCCAGATTCTTGTTCCAGCGGCTGACGTAATGCTTGGACAAGAGGGTCCGCATGGAATTTTTGAGTTGGGTCAGGGTGTTGAAATGTTCGATGAAATATTCCCCGAAGCTGTTGGTGGTGATCTGGGTTGACAGGAGCGTTTTGGAGCCTTTCACCGGCTCCTTGGCCATGTTGACGACAATAAAGGCCCGTTCGATGCGCTCAGCCTTGAGGAGGTTTTCGGCGGGGATATGGGCAAAGTGGATGCGCGGGAAGAAATCCATCATCGCGTCGCGCAGTTGCTGCAGGTCGACCAGACTGAGGGGGAGAAAGGTCTTGGTCAGGTGCAGCCGGGTCTTTTTGCCGATGATGCTGTTGACCATCAGCCAGGTCATCAGGCTCACCGGGTCGGTCTCCCGCCGGATAACCGAGTCGGTATGAGTTTTGATGGAGTTGTCGTCAAGCGCGCCCTGGAACGCATAGTAGTAATCGACTCCGGAGAAGCGGGTGACGTGAAAGGTTACATCGTCCTGGCGCATGAGCTCCGGCGAGATACTGCGGATGTATTCGATTTTGTTTGGTTTTTTTTCGTAAAAGGTGAAGAGTTTGCGCCCCAGGATGGCGATGTCGCGCTGGGTGATGGTGACCACCGTTTCTTCCCCGAAGGTTTTGAATATCCAGCGTAGCCGTTTGTAGGTTTCGATGAGGAAGTCGTGGATCTGGGTGCCGAAATGGACCAGTTCCTTGTGCTTCCAGTAATGAAATTGCAAGAAGTGGGCGGGGTCCTCGGGCAGCAGTTGCCAGTTGTCCATCAACTTCATCAATTCAGCGCTGCGGCCCCCGTCATTCTGTTTGCGCTTTTGCGACTGGAGACCCTCGATGGTTTTCAGGAACAGGCACTGCTTGATCAGGTTGTCCTGCCTGTTTTCGATGGAGGTGTCATTCTTGTAGAAACCAACGATTTCACGGGCGAGCAGCAGGTACGGGTCGATGTCCGGCAGGGGCAGGTTTTCCTCCTGTCCGGCCGGCTGTTTGTCCTGAAAGGTGACAAGGTATTTGATCTTGTCGGAAAAGAGCTGCACACTCTGTTCCTTGTTGCGGAACAGCAGCTCAAGATAGGCGAATTTGAGCACCGACTTGAAGGGGCTGTCCAGGGCCTTGTTCATCTGCCACAGGCAGGCGCCGAAGATCTCTTCCTTGGGGACGATATTGAGGTAGCCGAGGTCGATGAAAAAATCCTGATTCTCTGCCTTGCTCTGAATCAGTTTTTCCGCAAAGGCCTGGTAGCCTTTGTCGCTCATGCCAGGTGGGATCAGCCACCAGAGGAGCATTTTGCCGGCGACCAGGATGTGGGTCCGGAACAGTTCATCCTTGAGGAGCAGTTTGAGGGCGGAACCGGCGGATTCATCCTCGGCCGCCGATTCAAAGCGGTTGTCACGGGTTTCGTCGATATCCATCAGGAAGAAATGGATTTCGGTGCCTTTCTTCATCGCCCATTCTTCAATCCCCCTGCATTTCTGTTCGAGCAGGAGCATGCCTGCTTCACCCATCTCTTCACGCCGGATGCTGATCCAGTAATCGCAGTCGGATACGTCGGTCTGGGCAATGGTGCCGATGCTGCCGATGGTTTTCAGGGAGTGGATGCAGGGTTTTTCGGTGTATGGGGAGTCGGTTCTGGAGCTGAGTGCTGAGGAGGTCGGGAAAAAACGTTTGAAGAGGTCGTTGTCGACCGCCTCCTCAGGCTTGAACAGTTGGATGCCGTAAGGGCAGTCATCGCCTTCAACGTATCCGGGCAGGTCCGGATAGTTGCAATGCAGGAGATAGGGGACAACCTGGAAAAGCAGGACCGCTTTGTGGGAATCAAAGGCTGTCGCCTTGTTTTTGCGTTCCTGGTTGTAGGCCAGGTATCGTTGGATTCGTTTTTTCAACGGCGTCTCAAGGCAAAGTTGTTGGTTGTGTTGCCAGGGGGCCTGCGATTTCGTTCATGGAGCGGTCAGAATCGCCTCCGTCATCCGGATCGCCTGCGCGGTTCCATTTACATCGTGGACGCGCAGGATATCGACGCCATGGGTGACGCAGAGCGCCGAAACGATGGCCGTCGCGGTATCCCGCTCGGTAACCTCAAGGCCCAGGGTTTTGCCGAGAAACGCCTTTCGCGAATGCCCGATGAGCACGGGGCAGCCGATCTGCTTGAACTCGGCAAGGTGCTTCAGGAGCGAAAGGTTGTGCTGCACCGTTTTTCCAAAGCCGATACCAGGATCAATGATCAGGTTTTTTTTATCAACCCCTTGCGCCACCGCCCATGCAACCTGCCGTTGCAGGAAATCCCGGATCTCGGTGACCACGTTTTCGTAAACAGGGTTTTCCTGCATGGTGCGCGGCGTCCCCTGCATGTGCATGATGACGGTGCGCACCCCTGTCTCGCGGACCACTCCGATCATCTCCGGGTCGCCACGCAGGCCGCTGATATCGTTGATGATGTCGGCGCCGGCGGTGATTGCCCGGCGGGCGACACCGGCCTTGGTGGTATCCACGGAGATGGCGACGCTGTGCCTTTGCCGGATCGCCGTGATGGCCGGCAGCACCCGGGCTAGCTCCTCCTCCTCCGAGACCGCCTTCGCGCCGGGTCGGGAAGACTCGCCGCCGACGTCGATGATGTCGGCACCGGCATTGATCAGGCGGGCCGCTTGTTCGGCGATCTCCTCCGCGTTCATGAAACGGCCGCCGTCTGAAAACGAATCCGGGGTGACGTTGAGAATCCCCATGATCTGCGTTTTGCTGGCGGCAGCGCCCATGGCATTTTGTCCTATGATAGTGAAGATTTGCCCGCGGAGCAATACCTATGCTTCGTGACCATCCCCAGCCGCTGCAGCGCTTACGGCTTCCTTGGCGTTGGGGTCGACAACCGAGTGGGCGGCCATGATTACCTTGATGTCCTCCGAGGTCAGGGTTTCCTTTTCAAGCAGTTCATGGGCGAGGGCGCGGAGAAGGTCGATGTGCTGGGAGAGCAGCTGTTTGACCTTGTCGTTGGCGCCGTTGATCAGCTCCTTGACCTCATCGTCGATGCTGATGGCGGTGGCCTCGCTGTAATCGCGATGCTGATTGATTTC
>JAOUHH010000377.1 GCA_029865195.1 Desulfobulbaceae bacterium | reverse complement strand
CCTGGAGGTGTTCGGCTTGATGGGGATCATCTACGGGCCGCTGATCATCACCACCTTCCTCACCCTGGCGGACATCTATCTCACCAACTACGACGTCCATGTGAAGAACTGGGGAATCGCCCCTCCCAAGGAGGGCGGCTGACAACCGCAACGAGACAAGAAGGGAAGACGGGGATTACAACGAGAAAGGAAAGGATTGGTCGGGGCGGCAGGATTCGAACCTGCGGCCTCCTGCTCCCAAGGCAGGCGCGCTAACCAGGCTGCGCTACGCCCCGACACGGTGATACAAGGTGACGGGACTACTCATAGCAGCATGTTGCCGGACCGTCAAGAGAAAAGCTGGCCGGAAAGCGGTTTGCAGAAAAGCAAATCCGTCCACGTAAAACTGTTGACGCCCATTGCCTCAGTTGCTATAGTGACGCCGTTTTTGACGCCTATTCCCGGGTAGCTCAGTCGGTAGAGCAGGTGACTGTTAATCACCCTGTCGGGGGTTCGAATCCCTCCCCGGGAGCCAGAAATTCAAAGGTTTACGACAACGGTCGTAAACCTTTTTTTTTGATCCCGCCCCTTCGCCCGCAAACCAGCCGCGCAACCGTTGGGCATCAAAAATATCCGCGCAAATTACACGGCAGGGATGTGTGGCGTCCTTGACTTGCCGGCATGCCCTTGGTAGCTTTGCGCATTGAAACTTGGGCGCATGCTCGCAGATCATCCTTTCGCCAGCGAAACCGGCAACATCGCCTTGGCAACGCCACGGCCACCATGCCCCTTCGCGGTTTCGCAGGCACAGGGCCCAGGCCTGGGGAAGCATTTCATCTCATCGCACAAAGGAGTGCCGCCATGACAACGGTAAAGATAGGTTCACGGAAAAGCAAACTGGCCATGTGGCAGACGGAAACGATTGCCGGCATGCTCAACGCGCGCGGCATCGCCACCGAGATCATCACCATGGAAACCAAGGGCGACAAGATCCTCAACACCTCCATCGCCAAGATCGGCAGCAAGGGGGTTTTCACCGAGGAACTGGAAGAGATGCTCGCCGACGGCTCCATCGACATCGCCGTTCACAGCGCCAAGGACATGCCGTCACGGCTGCCGGAGGGCTTCAGCCTGATCGCCTTCTCAAAAAGGGAGAAACCGTACGACGTCCTGGTCAGCAACGATAAGACCATCGACCTCAACGACACCTCCCGCAAGCTCAAGATCGGCACCTCCTCGGTGCGGCGGGTTTCCCTCCTCAAGCATTTTTACCCCCACCTGGAGGCCGTCGACATGCGCGGCAACCTGCAAACCCGCATCCAGAAGATGCAGAACGGCGACTGTGACGCCCTGCTGCTGGCCTATGCCGGGGTTTCCCGGATGGAATACAGCGACATGATCGTCGCTACCTTCCCGGTAGAGCAGTTCGTGCCGCCGGTGGGCCAGGGCTGTATCGCCATCGAGGCGGGCCGGATCGCCGAGGACAAGAAGCAACTGATCCGCGACTGCCTCAACAACCGCGAGAGCGAGATCTGCCTGCATGCGGAACGGGCCTTCCTGAAAACCCTTGAGGGAGGCTGCTCCATTCCCGCCTTTGCCCTGGCCACCCTTGCCGGCGACACCATCACCCTCACCGGTGGCCTGGTCAGCCTTGACGGGCAGCGAAAGATCAAACACGCCATCACCGGCGCCAGCAAGGACGCCGTTTCTCTCGGCGAACAGCTTGGCGCCAAGGTCCTCGCCGACGGCGGCAAGGAGTTGCTGGCCGAGATTCGCAAGATTCAGGAATAACCGCACCGCAATGCCATCCCTCCTTGAGTTTGATCGCACCCACCTCTGGCATCCGTACACCTCCATGACCGACCCCCTGCCGGTCTACGAGGTGGCCGCGGCCCACGGGGTGCGGTTGCGGCTGGCCGACGGCCGGGAACTGATCGACGGCATGTCCTCCTGGTGGGCGGCCATCCACGGCTACAACCACCCGACCCTGAACGCGGCGGCCGAAAAACAGCTCCGGCAGATG
>JAOUHH010000376.1 GCA_029865195.1 Desulfobulbaceae bacterium | reverse complement strand
CAGCACATCGGGCATATGGGCGGTGCAGGAGACGTTCAAAATGGCGATCTCCATCTCGTTCAGCACCACGTCCAGCACCTCGGCGGTGAGGACGCCGGCATGCAGGGCCACCGCCTCGCCGGGCTCTAGGATCACCCGCACCTTGTATTTGGCCTGGAAATCAATGATCAACCGGCAGAGCAGGTCGATATCGTAATCGTTACGGGTGATGTGGTGGCCACCGCCGAAGTTCACCCACTCAAGCCCGCTGAGGTACTGGGCGAAGTTTTCCTCCACCGCCGCCAGGGTTTGGGCCAGGGCATCGGCATTCTGTTCGCAGAGGGTATGGAAGTGGAGGCCGCTGATCCCGGCCAGCGACCGGCCGGCGAAATCAGCCGCCCTGATCCCCAGCCGCGAATTGGGGGCGCAGGGGTCGTAGATGGCGTGGTCTTGCGTAGAACACTCGGGGTTGATGCGCAGGCCGCACTTGATCCGCGCCGGGATAAGCTGCCCGAAGCGTTGCCACTGGGCAAAGGAGTTGAAGTCGATCTCGTCGCACACCTTTATCAGTTCGAGGATATCGCCTTCGCTGTAGGCCGCGGCAAAGGCATGCACCTCGCCGCGGTATTCCTCGCGGCCCAGGCGCGCCTCCCACGGGGAACTGGCACAGACCCCGTCGAGATACTCGCGCACCAGCGGCGCGACACTCCACATGGCAAAACCCTTGAGGGCGAGGAGTATCTTGCATCCGGTGCGCGCCTTGACCTGGGCCAGGGTTTCGAGATTCCGGCGCAACCGGACTTCGTCGACGATGAAGGCGGGGGTGGGGAGGTGCATCAATCTTGCAGCTCCACAACCTTCCACGGCAGGCCGTAGGCGTTGAGGGCGTCCATGAACGGGTCCGGATCGAGTTGCTCGATGTTGAAGACCCCTTTGCCGCGCCAGTGGCCTTCAAGCATCATCTTGCCGCCGATCATGGCCGGTACGCCGGTGGTGTAGGAGATCGCCTGGGACTGCACCTCGCGGTAGCACTCCTCGTGGTCGCAGATATTATAGATGTAGTAGGTCTTCTTCGCGCCGGCCTTGAGACCGGTGACCTTGCAGCCGATGCAGGTCTTGCCCTTGGTCAGCGGCCCGAGCGAGGCCGGGTCGGGCAGCAGCGCCTTCAGGAACTGCAGCGGTACGATCTTGTGGCCCTGGAATTCCACCTCGTCGATGCGGGTCATGCCGACGTTGCCCAGCACCTCCAGGTGCTTCAGGTAGTTATCGGAAAAGCTCATCCAGAACCGGGCCCGTTTCAGCCCCGGGATGAAGCGGGCCAGCGACTCAAGCTCCTCGTGGTACATGAGATAGATGTTCATCGGCCCGAGGTTTTCGGGCTGCTCGAACCGTTCTTTTACCGACAGCGGCGCGGTTTCGATCCATTCGCCATCCTGCCAGTAGCGGCCCTTGGCGGTGACCTCGCGGATGTTGATCTCCGGGTTGAAATTGGTGGCGAAGGGCTGGCCATGGTCGCCGCCGTTGCAGTCGATGATGTCGATGTAATGGATCTCGTCCAGGTAATGCTTTTGGAGGTAGGTGCAGAAGACACTGGTCACGCCCGGATCAAAGCCGCTGCCGAGAAGGGCCATAATCCCCTTATCCTTGAAGCGGTCCTGATACTCCCACTGCCATTTGTATTCGAACTTGGCGGTGTCCGGGTGCTCGTAGTTGGCGGTGTCGAGGTAATCGACGCCGGTTTCCAGGCAGGCGTCCATGATGGTCAGATCCTGATAGGGCAGGGCCAGGTTCATCACCAGATCCGGCTTGTATTGCTTGATCAGCGCCACCAGTTCCGGGACGTTGTCGGCATCCACCCGGGCGGTGGTAATCGGGCGGGCGATGGATTTGGCGATATCGTCACACTTCGATTTTGTGCGGCTGGCGAGCATGATTTCACTGAAAACCTCTGGCAGCTGAGCGCATTTACGCGCCACTACCGCGCCGACCCCGCCTGCGCCGATGATCAAGATTCTTGCCATCTC
>JAOUHH010000375.1 GCA_029865195.1 Desulfobulbaceae bacterium | reverse complement strand
CTCCATGGAAAACCCCTCCGCATGCTGTTGTTTCACCGGTGATGATACGGCACGACGCCGGGCCCGGCCTTGACCCAGATCAAGTCGGCGGAAAAAAGGGCTCAGTGGGGGCGAAAAAGGTGGAAGTGGGCGCAGCCGTCAATGACCCCTTGCGCAAAGCGGGTCGGGGCGAAGAAGATGTGTTGCTCGATGCCCTTGGCGCGCGCCTGCCGCCGGACCTCCGCTTTCACCGGTTCGGCGGTGTTGTCGACGACGATGGCGTTGAAGCCGCTGACAAAGGCGAGGAGGTCGTTGCCGGAATCACCGGCGTAGACGACGTTTGCCTTCGGCAGGGCCAGCTTCTGCCAGAGATAGCTCAGGGCGAGATCCTTGGCGGCGATGGGCGGCAGGACATCGATCAGGCCGATCTCTTTGATGGGGTCGACGCTGTAGATGGTGTTGGCCTGTAAATCGTGCGCGGCAAGAGAGGCGTGGATCGCGGCCAGGGCCGCCGCATGGTCCTCGCCGCGGTCGAGGTAGTAGCTCTGCTTGAATTCCGCCTGCTTTTCCTCTTCCTGGGGGATGAGGGCGGGGAGCCCGGCCAGCAGCGCGGCGATGGCCGGGCCGGTGTATCCCTGCCAGGAATCGAGGAGCCGGCCGCGGTACCCCTCGTCGCGCTGCCACCGGCCCTGCTCGTCATGGAAATAGATGGTGGTGCCCACGTCGCAGACAAAGATATCCGGTGGCGGCAGGTGATGGCGAGCCACGCCCGCAAGCCCCAGCGACAGATGGCGGCCGGAGACGTAGGCGAGGGCAAGCTGCGGGTTGTCGGCGATCAGTTGCCGGAAGCGGTCGATCTCCGCATCGCGTTCCGGGCCGCCGGAGAGGGGGATGACGGTGCCGTCCATGTCGCTGGCGAGAAGTGCGGTTTTATGCATGGCGTATTTGGGAAGAGGGTTGAGGGCGTGCCCGTTGCTTGCGGCCCTCTGCCGATGATAGCAGAAGCGGCCGGAAATATCACCCGTGAGGTGAAAAACTGGGCATGGCGGCCGGGTGTGGGAAGTTTTTTAAAAATCCGCATTGGCGGCAAATTATACCAATTGTCGCCAATATCGGCCTTTTTCGGCAAATCCTTCTGGCTTTTCTCGCGCTGGTATACTATAACTTCGTCTTGCTTGTGTTGCCCCCATTTTTGTTGCGAACCGGGGAGGGTCGCGGTTGCTGAAGCCTTTGCCCCGTCATCGCACACGATCAAAAGTCTGTCGGGATGCTGTCGCTTCCCGCTGTCTGTTGCCTGGCCGCTTTCACATGCGTGAAGGGGCCCCTGGCGGAACCGGTTGTCACTGTGTCGCTCTCTGCTTACCTGTGGGGTTGGTGCGGTGGTGCAATATTAACCACAACGTAAGACTTAAGGAGTGTCGAGTGAATATATATGTCGGGAACCTGCCGCATGGCATCGGCGAGGAAGAGATTCGGGAAATGTTTGTCAAGTTTGGCGGGGTCGAGAGCGTATCGTTGGTCAAGGACCGGTTTTCCGGCCAGTCCAAGGGGTTCGGGTTCGTGGAGATGCCCAACAACTCCGAGGCGGATCAGGTGATCAAGGCCCTGAACAAGACGATGGTGCAGGGCAAGGAGATCAAGGTCAATCAGGTGCAGCCGCAGAAAAAGGGCAAGAAAAACGCCCGGCGGTCTCGAAGTTTCTGATTTTGTCGCCTACCCCTGAGGGGTTAGTGAGCGTGTGTCGCGGCCGGGCCGTGGCACACGCTTTTTTTTGTCGCTGTTGCACCGTTGACCTGTTGTTGCGTTTGCAATGGATACGACTTCTCGGTTTGGTCGCCGATTAGAGCACGGGTTGCTTGGGGAGGGGTGATTGTAATAATTTTTAATTTAATTGTTAAATTGGGCCGTCGTCACTGTTGCTTTAATTTGCCAATGGCGTTGTTTAGAAGTTTGTATTGCTGTTGGTGGAGAATATTTCTTGACTCTAAAGTTAATCTTGTGATTTCATTTGCTATTAACAGCATGG
>JAOUHH010000374.1 GCA_029865195.1 Desulfobulbaceae bacterium | reverse complement strand
TCTTGAATCCGAGGGGTTGGCGCGCGAGGTGGCCACCGAGATGCGGGCGATCTGCAAGCGGCTCGGCATCTCCTATGTCTTCAAGGCCTCGTTCGACAAGGCCAACCGGACCTCGCTGGCCGCCTTCCGTGGCCCCGGCATCGACGAGGGGCTGAAGATTCTCGGCCGGATCCGGGAGGAGCTGTCGGTGCCGGTGGTTTCCGATATTCATGAAGCGGCCCAGGTCGAGAAGGCGGCGGCGGTGCTCGATATCCTCCAGATCCCGGCCTTTCTCTGCCGGCAGACCGATCTTCTGGTCGCGGCGGCGCGTACCGGCAAGCCGATCAATCTGAAAAAGGGGCAGTTTCTCTCGCCTTGGGACATGGCCAATGCCGTCACCAAGGTGAAGGAGAGCGGCAACCGGCAACTGTTGCTCACCGAGCGCGGGACCTGTCTCGGCTACAACAACCTGGTGGTGGACATGCGCTCGCTGCCGGTGATGCGCGGGCTCGGTTGCCCGGTCATCTACGACGCCACCCACTCGGTGCAGTTGCCGGGCGGCGCCGGGGGGAGCTCCGGCGGGCAGCGGGAGTTTATCCCGCCGCTGACCAGGGCGGCGGTGGCGGCCGGCATCGATGGCCTGTTCATGGAGATCCACCCCGACCCGGCCCGCGCCCTCTGCGACGGCCCCAATACCATGCCGCTGGCCGAGGTGGAGGGGTTGTTGCGACAACTGCTCGCCATTCACGCGGTGGTGAACGCCTAACCGCCCTGCCTCGAGGAGTTGCCATGATCTCAGATGATTCCTGTCCGGCCAACGCCAACGGCTATCCCTCCGACTGCGAGGTGACGCAAGGGCTCCTGCGGCGGGCGATGGAGCGTGAAACGCCCCCCGAGCGCGGTTATGTCTGGAAGAGTTGCCTGCCCAAGGCGGCACCGGTCAAGCTCCTGCTCCTCGATGTGGACGGTGTGCTCACCGACGGCACCATCACCTATACCCACGAAGGCACCGAGATCAAGTCGTTCCATACCCGCGACGGCTTTGGCCTGCGCCTGCTGCAGGAGGCGGGGGTCGAGGTGGGGATCATCACCGCCCGCACCTCCGAGGCGGTCAGGCGTCGTGCCGAGGATCTGAAGCTAGCCCATGTCTATCAGGGGTGCCGGAACAAGATCGAGGCGTATGCCGAATTGCTCGCCAAGCTCAAGCTGACCGACGCCGAGGTAGCCTACATGGGCGACGACTGGCTGGATCTGCCGCTGCTGACCAGGGTGGGTTTTTCCGCCTCGGTGGCCGACGGTGCGCACGAGGCGCGACAGGTGGTTGATTACGTGACCACCAGGCCCGGCGGCCGCGGCGCGGTGCGTGAGGTGTGCGACCTGATCATCGCCGCCAAGGGGCGGCAGGCGGAGTTGCTGGCGAGGTATCTGCGATGATGCGCGGCCCCCGCAATCTGCTCTGGGTGCTGCCGTTGGCCCTGGTGGCCCTGGCCCCGTTGTGGTGGGGGGGCGCCGCCGATTTTCTGGCGCCGCGTTCGGATATGGACGTGAAGAATGCCGAAACAAATCAGCGGCCACAGGTCTTTGTCGTGGACGATGCCTTGCTCAAGCAGCACACCAACGGCGTCGAGGAGTGGAATATCCGCAGCCGGCGGGTTTCAAGCTCCAACAGCGGGGAAACCCTCTTGTTCGACGGCGTGACCGCCGACCTTTTCCGCCACGGCAGGGTGTTATTCCATATCGTCAGCAAGGCGGGACGCTACGAGCAGAAGGAGCAGCGCCTGGGCCTGGCCGGGGATGTCTCGGTCAAGCACCGGAAAGGGGCGCAGCTCTTCACCCAGCAACTCTACTATATGGACAAGCTTGCCAAGATTACGACCAAGGCGCCGGTGCGGATGATCGGCGACGGCATGGAGCTGACCGGCAAAGGGTTCGAGCATGATATGAAAACCGGCTCCTACTCGGTGGGCGGCCGGGTCAAGGTTGTGCTCCGGTAGGAAAACATCGATAAACATGAAGGAACACGGTGATGGCA
>JAOUHH010000177.1 GCA_029865195.1 Desulfobulbaceae bacterium | reverse complement strand
CAGCCGGTCCGCTCGCCGTCTTCCTCAAGCTCTTTGGCGCGCCGGAAAAGCTCGGAGATGGAGTATTCCTCGGCCTTGTACGACGGGACAAAGAAGGTGTCCGGGGACTCCGGCAGGGTAAGCTCCTTGCGCTTGAAAAGCTCGATGGCGAAGTCGTGAGTGCCGGTGCGTTTCTTGATCTGGCCGTTCTGTAAGGTCCAGCGGCCGTCCGCCCAGTCGGCGGTGGCGGCGGTGACGAGCATCGTCATCCGGTACTCCTTGTCCCAGGTCGCGTAGGAAAAATCGCGGAAGCGGGCCTTCTGCGGGTTCGGCCGCCTGAAGGAATAGATGCCGTCCGGGGCGTGGTGATAGATGCGGTTGTTGCGGACGATGCCGGTGGGGATCCGGTTCAGCACCTCTTCGTAGAAGATGCGGTTGACGGCGCTGTTGGCGGGCGGCAGCACCCATTGGCCCACCGCGAGATTCACGGCGATGACGAGGCCTGCGCCGAAGAGCAGGGGGGCGGTGATCCGGCCGACGCTGATCCCGGCCGCCTTCAGGGCGACGAACTCGTGCTGACGGTTCAAGATCCCCAGGGTGGTGACCCCGGCCAGCAGCAGGCAGACCGGGATCATCATGTCGTAGATCTGCGGGATCTTGCAGAGGAAATACCGCACCGCGAGGCCGAGGGGCTTACCGGCCTCCATGAAGTTGTCCATCCGTTCGAAGAAATCGATGAGCAGGTAGACGGCGATCAGCGAGGTGAGGATCAGGAGCACATTCCGGAAGAACTGCCCGAGCAGGTAGCGGTCAAGGAGCTTCATGGCGACTCGCCTCCCTTTGGGCCTGGCAGCCGGGGCAGTTTCGCGAGCAGGTCGTCGCCGAGGGCGAAGGCCCGTTCCAGGAGCGGGCTAGATTTTTCCGCCGCCACCTGCCGGATGAAGTAGATGGTGAGGGTCGCGAAGATCAGGTTGGGCAGCCAGAGCAGCGGGACGATGAGGGCGGGGCTGTTCTCGGCATAGCCGGTGGCGCCAGTGAGCATGGAGTAGTAGATGATGAAGAAGCCCAGGCCCAGGGGCAGGCCCAGCGGTTTCCGGCCGTGACGGGTGAAGAGGGCCAGGGGCAGGCCGAGCAGGCTCAGGATGAAGCAGCCCACCGGCATCGCCAGCCGCTTATGGTATTCGGTGAGGAGGCTGGCGGCAACCTTGGAATCGGCACGGAGTTGTTCGGCCTTGGCGATGAGTTCCTGCTGGCCGAGGCGGCCCTTGTTGATGCCGCCGGTGGTTGCGCCCTGCACCGCCTTTGGTTCCTTGAGCGGCACCTTGAGGTGGTAGCGCTTGAAGAAGATGGTCTGGCTGCGGTCGTCAGGGGCGCGATGCAGGGTGCCGTCGTTCATCTCCAGCTGTATTTCCATGGTTTCCATGTGCGCCTGCAACTTGCCGCTGCGGGCGATGATGGTGATGGGGGTCTTGGGGTTGCGCATGTCGGCGACATACATCCCGTGCAGTTCGTGGCTTTCCGGGTCCACCCGGTCGACATAGATCACCATCTCGCCCAGGCTTTCGCTGAATTGTTTCTCCTTGAGACCGTTGTCGATCTTTTCCTTGGCCAGCCGGAAGAGGATCTGCTTGGTGGCGGTGTTGCCCGCCGGGATGAGGGAGGTGGAGACAAGGGCGGTGGCACCGGCGGTGGCGACGGCGAACAGGAGCACCGGCGGCAGCATGCGGTAGAGGCCGATGCCGCCCGCCTTCATGGCGATGATCTCGTTGTCGGTAACCATCCGGCCAAAGCCGATGATCACCCCGATCATCGCCGCCATGGGGAGGATGAAGAGCAGCATGTTGGGCAGGAGATAGGCGCAGAAGCGGATAAAATCCGGCAGATTCACCCCGAAATCGAGGATGACGTCGAACATCGGCGCCAGCCGCCCCAGGAAGAGGATGGTGGTGAGGATCAGCAGGCTCGCGAAAAACGGGGCGAGGATCTCGCAGGCTAGATATGTGTAGAGCAGAAACGGCATCGGTCGGCTTGGTTTGCTTCCTTGGCAAGGTGCGGCGGCAGGGCCCTTGAGCACGGCGGGCGACCGCCGGATCAGAAAAATCACCTATACCATAAACCCTTATGCCCCTTCATCTTTTATTTGCGGCGGGCAGGGAGTGAAACGGTTTGATCCCGTTGAGTTTCCGGGCGTCACTTGCTATAATCGCTGCCACGGTGTAAGAGACGGGCGCGATGGCCGCCAAAGGAGAGCACGGTGACGGGAAAAGGGCAACAGGCAACGGACGAGGGCGCGCTGCGGGAAGAGCTCGGCAACGTGGTGCGGGCGGTGCTGCGGGAGGAGTTGGATGCCTTTCTGCAGAAGGAGGTGGAAGGGCGCTTCTATCAGAACCTGGTCATGGAGATGAAGGGCGGCATCGGCGATGTCTATCACTCCATCGCCGATTTCAAGAAGGACCTGGGGGCGCTCTCGCAGCAGGCCGATTCAGCCGAGACCCTGATCGGCGACGCCTCGGACCAGCTGGAGGAGATCGTCAAGGCCACCGAGTCGGCCACCAACCGGATCATGGACATCGTCGAGGGCTATCAGGCGCTGCTTGCCGAGATGAGCGCGACGGTGGATGCCCTGCCCGCGACCGATGCGGGCGCGTTGCTGCGGGATCGCATCGGCCGGATGCAGGCCGACACCATGGAGATCATGACCGCCTGTTCCTTTCAGGATATCACCGGCCAGCGGGTCCGCAAGGTGGTGGACCTGATCCGCGGGATCGAGAAACGGATCCTCGAGATGATGGTCAGCTCCGGGGTCAAGATCAAGGAGAAGCGGGAAGGCAAGGATGAGTTCCAGATCGCCGACGACGCCCACCGGGCGGTGGATCTGTTGAAAGGGCCGGATTCCTCGGTGGGGCAGGCGAATGTGGACGATCTGCTGGCGTCGCTGGGGCTGTGAGGCCGGAATTTATCTGGGCCAGAGGTTGATCCGCTCGGCGAGGAGATAACCGGCCACCACCAGGGCGATGCCGAGGGTGTTGCTGACGGTGAGGTAGGCGAGGGCGGTCTTCCATTCCCCGACCTTGAAGAGCTGGGTGGTTTCCCGGGCAAAGGTCGAGAAGGTGGTGAAGCCGCCCAGGAAGCCGGTGAAGATGAAGAGTCGCCATTCGTTGCCGAGGCGGCTGCCTTCGAAGCTGCTCCAGAGAAAACCGATGGCGAAGGAGCCGAGCAGGTTGGCGGCCAGGGTGCCGAAAGGGAAGGTGGCCGGCGTCAGCCGCTGCACGAGCATGAACAGACCGTAGCGGGCGGCGGCGCCCAGGCCGCCGCCGGTCATGATGGCCATCATTTTCATCATCGTCGTGTGCCGTTGCTCGTTGGCCCATCCGGGCTTTTTTGTGGAACCGGGCGATCGCCGGCGGAAATCATCGCTTTTGAATAGAGCGTAACATGCGCAACATAAACCCGGTCGTTTACGGCCGTCAACCGCTATCTCGGGCAAAACGATGAAGCCTTTGGTGCAACTGCTGGCGGTGGAGGCCGCTCCCCCCAGCCTGCAGGATAATACCGGCGATCTCGATCGGCTGAAAAAGGCCCTGGCCCCGCAGTTGGACGGACAGCAGCCGACGGTGCCGTTCGCGCGGGTCACCGCGGTGGCCGAGGCGTTCCGGCGCGCCGGTTTCAAGGGGACGGCGGTGGTGAACGATCTCCTTGCCGGCCCGGAGCTGGTCGATTTCCTGGCCGCGCCCCCCAAGGTGCTGGCCGGGGTGGCCCTTGATCTCGGCACCACCCATCTGGAGGCGACCCTGGTCGATCTGGTCGGCGGCGAGATCCTGGCCAGGGCCAACCGCGCCAACAGTCAGATCGCCTTCGGCGCCGATATCCTGAGCCGGATCCATTTCGCGGTCAAGGATGACGGCCTGCTCCAACTGCACCGGGCGGTGATCGGCGATATCAATGACCTCTGCGAGGAGCTGGCCGGGGAGATGGGGCTTGAGCTTGCCGATCTCCGCGCCATTGCCGTTTCGGGCAACACCACCATGGTGCATTTCTTCCTGCGCCTGAACCCATACCACCTCTGCCGCGAACCGTACATCCCGCTGGTCAACGCGCCCGATCCGTGCCGGGCCGGTGATCTCGCCCTGGCCCTGCATCCGGCGGCGGTGGTCTGGATTTTGCCCAGCGTCGGCAGCTATTTCGGCGGCGATCTGATCTCCGGCATCCTCGCCAGCGGCCTTGATCAGGCCGGGCAGACCTCGATGCTCATCGATGTCGGCACCAACGCCGAGGTGGTGCTCGGCAACCGGGATTGGCTGGTGGCCTGCGCCGGCGCCGCCGGCCCGGCCCTTGAGGGCGGGGTTGCGCGGATGGGGATGCGGGCCGGACCAGGGGCCATCGAGCATGTTTTTTATGATGAAGAAAAGGGCGTTTTCGAGTATCAGACCATCGGCAACGAACCGCCCCGCGGCATCTGCGGCTCCGGGATCATCGACCTGGTCGCAGCCCTCTACCTGGCGCGGATGATCGACGCCAGGGGCAAGTTCCGGCGGCAGGCGGCAGGGGAGCGCCTGATGGAAACCCCGGAAGGGCCGGCCCTGGTGGTGGTGCCGGCCGCGGAGGCCGCGGCCGGACAGGCGGTTGTCATCGGTCAGGTTGATCTCGACGCCCTGATGCGCTCCAAGGCGGCCATGTATTCCATCCTCACCACGCTGGTCAATCAGGTGGGGGTGGGGTTTGCCGATATCCACCGGATCTTCGTGGCCGGCGCCTTCGGCAGGCATATCGCACCGCAGCAGGCGATCACCTTAGGGATGCTGCCGGACTTGCCGTTGACCACCTTCCAGCCGGTGGGGAATTCCTCGCTGGACGGCGCCCGCCGCATCCTGCTGGAGCGGACCTCGCGGAGCCGCTGCCGGGAGCTGGTGCGCAAGATCACCTACATCGAGTTGAACGTGAATCAGGAGTTCATGCTCCGCTTCTCAGGGGCCAAGTTTATCCCGCACACCGACCATACCCTTTTCCCCTCGGTGCCATTTTTCGGTGAATGATTCCCAATATGGCGCTGATGCTTGCCAGACCGGGAAGGGATGTGTTACTGTGGGCTAGCTTTTGAAGGAAGAATGTTAATCGGGCGGAACGCGGCCCTGAGAGGATATCCGTTTGAAGCAGACCAAAGGCGCCATCGCCCGGCAACGGTTGCGCGATTCGCTTAATAAATCCGCCAAAGAGCGCTTGCGGCTGTTCCTTGAGTTGTTCGGCAAGGACGATGAAGTGCTGGTGGTGATCAACGCCGATCCGGACTCCCTGGCCGCCGCGTACGCGGTCAAACGTCTGCTCCGCTACCGGGTCAAGAACACCGTTATCGCCTATCCCAACGAGATCCGGCGGCTGAGCAACCTGGCGATGATCGAGTTGCTGAAGATCCCGGTCGAGCGGTTGCAGAACGTCAAGCTCGGGGATTTTTCCAAAAAGATCATCGTCGACTCCCAGCCCAACCATCTCCCGGCATTCGAGAATATCGCCTTTGACGCGGTCATCGACCATCATCCGGTGACCACCGAATGGCACGCCTCCTACATCGACATCCGACCCGACTACGGCGCCACCGCCTCCATGCTGGTGGAGTATCTGCGCGCCGCCGAGATCAAGCCCGCCGTCGCCCTGGCCACCGCCCTTTTCTACGCGATCAAGGTCGACACCCATAACTTTGAAAAGAAGGCCAATCTCGCCGACGCCATCTCCTTCCGCTATCTGTTCAATATCGCCAACCAAAACCTGGTGCGGAAGATCGAGTTGTCCGAGATGCGGTTTTCCGAGCTCAACTACTTCAAGATCGCCCTCACCGAGATGAAGGTGAGCAAGCACCGGGTGTATGTCCACATCGGCCGGGTGCGCAATCCCGACATCCTGGTGATGATCGCAGATTTCCTCAATCAGGTGCACAAGATCGCCTGGGTGATCGTTTCCGGCATTCATGGCGAGCGGCTGGTGGTGATCTTCCGCTGCGACGGCTACAAGAAGAACGCCGGCAAGATGGCGGCGAAGATCTTCGGCAACGACGGCTCTGCCGGCGGTCATCGGGAGGCGGCCCGGGCCGAGGTGCCGTGCAAGAACCTCGGGGTCGAGGCGCAGAGTTTCACCACCGCGCTGCTGATGAAGATCGCCACCAAGCATATGTAGG
>JAOUHH010000176.1 GCA_029865195.1 Desulfobulbaceae bacterium | reverse complement strand
CGAACTCGCCGACGGCCAGGGGCGTTTTGGCCGTTACTGGCACGCGCCGCCCGGCGGCATCTGGATGACGGTGATCCTCGCCAACACCCTTCTCCCCGAAACCACCCGGCTCTACCCCTTGGCGGCAGGCCTCGCCTGCTGCGAGGCAATCCGTCACTACGGCGTTCGCTGCCAGCTCAAATGGGTCAACGACGTCCTGGTCGGCGGCCGCAAGATCGCCGGCATCCTCTCCGAAACCGTGCTTACCCCACATCATCATGAAGAGTATGTGCTGATCGGCATCGGCATCAACGTCAACAACGAAACATTTCCGGACGAGCTGCAGGATATCGCGGTGTCGATGCGGGGTGTTCTCGGCGAATCGCTTGCCCTTGACCTCTTCGCGGCCCGTTTGCTGGCCAAGCTGACCTGGGGTATCGGCCTTCTCCATTACGAGGAGCGGGAGCGACTGGCCGGTGGCGACGAAGGCTGTTGGGCGGACGAGCCGCTGCTGGTCCGTCAGTGGCGTGCACTCAGCGATACCGTCGGCCGCAAGGTTCTCTTCGGCTATGATGTGCAGAAGAAACCCCAGTACGAGGCGGTGGTGGAGGGGATCACGCCTGACGGCGGCTTGATGCTCCGGCATCTGGCCGATCGTGTCGCGGTGGTGGAGTACTCCGGGGAGATTGCCTACCTGGATTGAGCGGTTTCTCAGATTGCCGCCGTGGCCGCGACGCATTTGTTTGCCGACGGCAAGGTGATGGTAAAGACCGCGCCCTGCTTCCTGCCGTTCTCCGCCTTGATCGTGCCGCCGTGGCCTTCGAAGATCTGTTTGGCGATGGAGAGGCTGATCCCCAGGCCGTTATGGTGGTGGGTGACATCCGAAATGGCGAATTCGTCAAAGATGGTATCCATTGCCGCCGGATTGATTCCCGGCCCCTGATCGGAAATCTGGACGACGCAGTTGGTGTCGCGTTCGGAGATGTCGATCTTGATCTGACCGCCGGGGGCGGAAAATTTCACCGCGTTTTCGAGTACGCAGCAAAATCCTTTGTCCAGCAAGGTCGTGCAGGCTTCAACGTTGGCGAAGATGTTGCCGTTGAGGGCGATGGAGAGGTTCTTCTGCAGGATGGCATGTTCCATCTCCTTGAGTTGGTTCTGTACGATCATCCCTACCTGTTTTCTCTCTTTGTGCTGCGTTACCATCGGGGTCGATTTCAGTTTGCAGATAAGCAGAACGTTTTCGATCAGACGATGCATCTGTCTGCCTGATTGCAAGATACCTTCGGTGAGCTGACGGTTCTTTTCGTCGATACAGTTATTCAGCAGTTCGGCGCAACCGAGGATGCCGTTGATGGGTGTCCTGGTTTCGTGGGAGATCAGCGAGAGGAAGTTTGATTTGAGGTGGTTGAGCTCCTCCTCGTTCTTGAGCCGGAGCAGGGTCTTGACCTTGGCGAAGAGCTCGCCTTCGTCGTATGGCTTGGTCACATAATCATCGCCGCCTGCTTCATAACCGGCCATCCGGTCGGCGATGGTGATGTTGCCGGAGACGAAGATGATCTTGACGAAGCGGAAGTTGGGGTCACGGCGGATCCGTTTGCAGGTTTCAAGGCCGTTCAGCCGCGGCATTTCCACATCAAGAAGAATCAGGTCGGGCTTGAAGACGGGCAGCTTTGCCAGGGCCTCTTCGCCATCCCCCGCCTGATCGGTGATGTAATCGTTGGCGAAGAGGGTTTGCGTCCAGTGACGAATGGCACGGCCGTCATCGACGATTAAAATCTTTTTCACGCTCGGCATGGTGGGTCTTGGTTCCGTTCTGGTTGATCCTGAAGGGGGGAGCTGTTTGAGTGAAGTGTAGTTGCTTTTAGCGGTTGCGGCTCAGACTGTAAAGTGAAATTTTCAGCTAGTTTCCGCATTGGCAAGCAAGCCCATTGCCTTGATCTTTTCCACGAGAACATCCTTGCTGACGGGTTTGACCGCGTATTCCGTCGCTCCGCCCTTGGCGTAGGCGCCAACCACGTTCTTGGGGTCGTCAAGGGCGGAAACCATTATCACCTTCACCTCCTTGCTGGTGAGCGCGATACCCATCTTCTCCTCGATGGTCCTGATCGCTTGCAGCGCTTCATGGCCGTCCATCTCCGGCATCATGATGTCCATGCAGATGAGGTCGTAGGGTTCTTGGTCTTCCCAGGCCAGGCGGA
The DNA here is from genome assembly GCA_029865195.1 of Desulfobulbaceae bacterium. Classification (GTDB taxonomy): domain Bacteria; phylum Desulfobacterota; class Desulfobulbia; order Desulfobulbales; family UBA5123; genus UBA5123. The sequence continues at coordinate 3,976 of JAOUHH010000176.1, read as the reverse complement.
AGGCCTGAACCGCCTCTTTGCCGTCCGTGACTACGTCGCAATCGCCGAAGGATGCCAGCGCGTCTTTCAGGAAACGGCGTGCCACGAAATTGTCGTCCACGATCAGTGTCTTCATCCATCATCCTTGTTGTCGTCCAGTGAATTAAAGCCTATTCCAAGAGAGCGATAAGCTCTGACAATATAGATAACTTTTATTACATAGGTCAACTGCAATTATTATCACCCGGGATGCGGCAGGATAATTCCGCAAATTTCGACAACGACAACCGTATTTCATCCAACACCTTGAAAGCCTTGTCCGTCTTGCCGTTGTGCAGATGGAGTTCAAATTTTAATAAGAGATCCGCGCATCGTGTTGCGCCGGCATGCAGGGCGCTACGTTTGAAAATGGTGAGTGGCTGTTTGCAGTCGTTTGCGTTGCCTGCGGTTACGACAGCCGTCAGTTGTTCGACGAGGGCGTCGGCCTCGTTGCCAAAGGCGATGACGGCCGATTGGACCTTCTCCGGGTCTCCTGCCGCCCTTTGCAAGGCCGATTGATAGTCGAAATCATCGCTGATCAGGAGTGACGGCGAAATGGATATCGGTAAAACCGGCGCAAGAGGTTGGGCAATAATTGCGCCTGCTGAAACAACCGCTGATGCGGCGAGGGTTTTTTCAATCGCCGCCAGTAGTTCTGCTGTCGTAAACGGTTTGGCCAGATAATTATCGGCGCCGGCAGCCAGATACCTTTGGGGGGCGTTATCCAACACATCGGCTGAGACGGCGAGGATGGGGATATGTTCAGAGGTCCCTGTTTCACGCTGGCGGATGATCCGGCATGTCTCCATGCCATCGATGACCGGCATCCAGATATCCATGATGAGGCAATCAAACCGGTTGTTGCTAAGCAAATCCAGGGCGATTTTACCGTTTTCGGCAGCCATTGCCAGACAGCCGTTTTCCTCAAGATGCTGTACGGTCATGGCTCGGATGGTATCCTCATCCTCAACGATCAGGACCCGGAGCCCGGTCGGGAGAACCGTCGCAGTTGCCGGTGATTTTTTGGCGAAAGACCGGTTCGGGTTAAGCGGGTCCGCGATGGCAAAGGGGATGGTGAGATGAAAAGTGCTACCCGTGTCTGGTTTGCTTTCCGCCCAGATCGTGCCGCCCATCAACCGAACGAGGCCTAGGGAGATCGTGAGCCCAAGGCCGGTGCCACCGTATTTCTTGGTAGTGGAGGTGTCCGCCTGACAGAAGGGGGCGAAGATGGAGTGGAGTTTATCGGCGGGGATGCCGATGCCGCTATCCTTAACCGCGATATGAAGAAAAATTACATCGCCTTGCTCCCCGTCTCTCGACACGGCGGCTTCGGCAGCCGACTCGGCGGTGCAGCTGACAACCACCTCGCCGGCCGGGGTGAATTTCACGGCGTTGGCGGTGAGGTTCAAGAGGATTTGGTGCAACCGGTCCGAATCGCCGAAGAGCGTTTTCGGTATACACTTTTCATCGAAGTCCGCTCTAATGGTTATTCCTTTCTCCTTGGCCTGGAAGGTAAGGGTGTCGATGACCGCGCGCACGATTTCTCGTAATTGGAATTCCTGATTATGGAGGACGATTTTGTTGGCCTCGATTTTGGAAATGTCGAGGATATCGTTGATCAATCGCAGCAATTTACGGGCGGAGTTTTTGGCAATCGTCAGATATTCCGTTTGTTTGGCATCCAGATCGGTATCGAGCGCCAGCTCGATCATACCGATGGCCCCTGTCATCGGGGTGCGGATTTCATGACTCATATTAGCGAGGAATTCACTTTTCGCGCGGTTTGCGCGTTCCGCCTGTTGCCGGGCCTCGCGTTCGCCTTCCTCTGCCGCATGCCGGTCCGCAACCTCCCGGAGTATGAGATCGTTGGCGGTCACAACCTGCTTCTGTATTTTCCCGAGTGAAACATAAAAGGTCATGGTCAGGATGCCACCGGCGATGAGGCTGATGGCGAGAAAGGCTCCGGCGAGAAAGGAGATGGAGGCAAGCGAATCGCCGATATCCGTCAGCACCAGCAGTTCCCCGACATTGTGGTCGGCGGCATCAACGATCGGGGCCATGGCGCCATGGTAACTTCTGTCGTTCAGGATCAATTTATGTGTGATCGGCGGGTGGGAATGGCCGTGTTTGGCATGGGCAGGTTCCGGATTGTTTGGGTGCAGGGCCTCGGTCAGCGCCGCCGGGTTGTCGATGGGGGTATCGCTGATGATGATGAAATCGTCGCACAGATTCCGGTTCTCTGGTTTTTTTTGCTGATCAATCGTGGCCAGGGCATTGGGGTTGATAAAGTACTTGTTGAGGGCGAATAAGATTTTCCCGCCGATGGTGTTGTTGATGTGCGGGAGAAGGCTTGCGACGTTTTCTTCCAATTGCAGATAGCCGACAAGGGTGTCGTCGATCAGGAATGGGTGCACGGCAACCAGCTTTAAGGTGCCGTCGCCGGTTTCAAGGCCGAAGGCAGGGATTTGCAGCTTGGCGGCATTGTTCAGGGTGAGATGATATACATCGCGATTGAGTGTTTGTTCTGTTGTTCCCTGCCAGCGTACAAAGCTGTCAGACAGATCCGGCTCGAACACGTGCAGGTTGATGGAAAGCTTGGACTCGGAAAGTTCTGCGAGGAGATTGTTTGAGACCGCAATCATCTGTTGCGCGTCTTGATTTTGCCATGCCGTGCGGATGTCATCGTTTTGGGCAATCAGATGGAGACCGAAGAGAAGCTTTTCTGCAGCGGTGCCTACTTCGGTTTTAAAGTGGAGTTTCCCCATTTCCAGATTGGCATGGGCATCGTGGTGTAGCTCATGATATTCATTGTAGATAAAACCACCGGTTGCCAGGCTGATAATGAGGCCGAAGGCCACGATCAGGTGGGTCAGCACCCGGGCGCGGATTTTTTCGGCCCGTTGGCGATAACCCTGCCATGACGCCAGGATGCTTGCCCCCTCCTGGAAGTTGTCTCCTTCCTCCCTGCGCACCTGTTGAAAAAAACGGCAATTGTAGCAAGCGGAAGATTTGAAATCGGCATTATCCCCCATCCGGCTCGCGCAGTTGGTGCCGGCCACCATCCAGCAGGCGCGACCGCCGTTAACGCCGCCGTTGACTCCATCAAGTTTTTCTTCCGAAGCCGCCGGGCAGACGCCATGACACTGGCTCTTTTCTTGGCCAGGCCCCTGTCCGCACGGCATGATTTCCCAGCAATTATGTTTATTCGTTTCGGTCACGGCGTATGGTTCGCGGAGGTGGCTGTTGTAAATATTGTCGCGTTAAATCGGATAATTTGGCTGACGATCAATTTGATGGTTGAACTTTTATGGCTAAAAGTTAATTAACTATAATTTTAATTAGTATTGCTTTCCATTTTTATTTGCAATTTAGTTTTGATAAAGATATCAATTATTATCACTTGGGGGAAATGGATTCCCCCCCCTCGCCCTTGTTTTTTTGTCTGCGATGGCTCTGTAAACGTCAAAAAATATACTGAAACCAAGATGTTGTGCGGTGTTGAGCAAAAAATGCCGGCAAGGTTGTCATCCCGACACCGTTTGCTATCTGGGTTATCTCGAAGATCGTTTCATCCAAACTATGGCGGCGAGCCTGCGGCGCGGTCATCGAAACAATCAGGATTGGAGGAGTCTATGTTGCGCTTTCGTTTGTTACTCTTTCTTGTGTGCGCTATGTTGGCGCCCGTTGCTGTCCCACCGGCGACCGCATCCGGTCATGGTCCGCATTGGGGATACAGCGGCGCCGAGGGGCCTGCCAAGTGGGGGGCTTTAAGCCCGGAATACGCAACCTGCGCCGCCGGTACGCACCAGTCACCCATCGATATCGCCAAAACGGTACCAGGGCATTTTGGCCCCATCGAATTTGATTACAAACCGGCGCCGCTCGCCATCATCAACAACGGCCATACCATTCAGGTCAACTGCCCGCCGGGCAGCGGGGTGCGGATCGAAGGCAAGCT
>JAOUHH010000175.1 GCA_029865195.1 Desulfobulbaceae bacterium | reverse complement strand
ATATCCGGCGGGAACAGGACTACCGGTACGCCATCGAGAATCCGCGCCGGGTTCTGCAGGCAAGCGTTTACGAAAACGACCAACAGGGGATTGACGGTTTCATGATCTCGGTGAAGCATCCGGCCCTGAACATGCTCGGGCCCTGTGTGTCCAGAAGCGAAGAAATCGCCCTGGCCCTGATCCGCAACGAGCTGAAACGGTTTCGCGGCACATGGGCGCTCTTTGTCGTGCCGATGCAGAGCAGAACCATGGTGGAACAACTCTACCAGTGGGGGGCGATGAACGTGGAGACGCATCTGCTCAGCGTCCGGGGCGAATTCCGGGAGTTCAACGGGGTCAACATGCCGAGCTTCCTGCCGGAAACCGGCTGACAAAAACTGCCGGCCCTAACCGCCGGCCTCAGGCTGAAACGACAACCCGCTCGACAAGGGGTGCGCCCAAACCGGCCAATTCGTCGACGAGCATCGTGATCAGCCGTTCCATGCCTGCCGCCACCGGCCCCGACAACTCAAGGCCGCTGTCCATCCGTTGCGGAATGATGCCGAGGAGGGTAACCGCGCCCGGCAACGCGTCGGTCATCGCCGCCAGGGCCAGCACATCGGCAAGCCCGATCTGATGCGGGCTTGAGCGATTGCGAAAGAAGCTTGGCGGGCTGTCGATGGCGATCCGTCTGCAATCGCCCGCAACGCCCTCGCCCTGCATGGCGTCAACGATCAAGAGATGGCTGCAGCCATCGAGCCAGGGCAGCAGTTCGATGCCCATGGTGCCGCCGTCGATGACCGCCACCTGAGGCGGCATCTCGTAGCGACGGCTCAATTCAGTAACCGCCCGCACCCCCGCCCCCTCGTCGCCCATCAGGAGATTGCCCACCCCGAGGACGACGATTCTTTGCTCCCCAGCCTGCTTTTCGACCATCAGATCGCCTTGACCCGAATGAGTTCGTTCTTCTCCGGGTCCATCATGTGGATGGCGCAGGCCAGGCACGGGTCAAAGGAGTGGATGGTGCGCAGCACCTCCAAGGGCTTCTTGGGATCGGCCACCGGGGTGCCGATGAGCGACGATTCGTAAGGGCCGAGGGCGTCGGCATCGTTACGCGGGCCGGCGTTCCAGGTCGACGGCACCACGCACTGGTAGTTCTTGATCTTGCCGTCCTCGATCACCACCCAGTGCGAGAGCACCCCGCGCGGCGCCTCGTGGAAGCCGACGCCACGGATCTCGCCCTTGGGGAAGACCGGGGCATTGAAGGTTTGATAGTCGCCGCGGCCGATGTTGTCGACCAGGGCCTGCCAGGAGGTGGTCAGGGTGTCGTGGAGCACCGCGCAGCGCACCGCCCGGGCGGCATGGCGGCCGATGGTGGAATGCAGCGCCGAAACCGGGATGGTGGTGCCGGCAAGCTTGCCCACCCGGGTCAGCATCTCGGTGAGATACCGCTTGGTGGGCCCGTGGCCGGCCGCGAACATCGCCAGCACGTTGGCCAACGGCCCCACCTGGGCTACCTCGCCGTTGAAGGTGGGGGATTTCACCCACGAGTACTTGCCGTCGTCCTTGAACTTGGTGTACTGCGGCACCGTCTCCTCCTCCCAGGGGTGGCGGTTCCAGTCGCCCCGGTACCAGGAGTGCTTGATCCCCTCCTTGACCCCGTTGGTGAAGAAATTGTCGGTAAAGGAGGTGATGGGCTTAAAGGTGGCCAGATCGCCCTTCTCGATAAAGCCGCCGGGCAGCAGGAAGGCCTTGCCCTCCGGGTCCACGGGCAGGTCCGGCACCGACAGGTAGTTGGTGACCCCCTTGCCGTGGCCGGTCCAATCGCTGTAGAAGGCGCCCACCGCCGCGACATCGACCATGTAGACCTGATGGATGAAATCGCCCACCGCGTCGATCAATGTCTTGATGTGGAACAACTGCTCGATGGTGAGGGTGGACTGGCTGTCGGGGTTGATGGGGTTGGCCACCCCGCCCACCGCCAGGTTCTGGATATGGGGGGTCTTGCTGCCGAGGATCGCCACCACCTTGTTGATCTCGCGCTGGTACTCCAGGGCCTGGAAGTAATGGGTGGCGGCGAGGAGGTTGACCTCGGGGGAGAGCTTCATCGCCGGATGGCCCCAGTAGCCGCCGGCAAAGACGCCGAGCTGGCCTGAGTTGACGAAGGTGGTGAGCTTGTCGCGAATCCCCCGGATCTCGCTTTCGCTGTTGCGATGCCAGGGCGAGAGCGACTGGCCGAGGGCGGCGGTGGCCTTGGGGTCGCCCTTGAGGGCCGAGACGATGTCCACCCAGTCCAGGGCCGAGAGATGGTAGAAATGGACGATGTGATCGAATACCCCGTGGGCGGCGATGATCAGGTTGCGGATATGCTGGGCGTTGGGCGGCACCGGCAGCTTGAGGGCGTTCTCCACCGCCCGCACCGAGGTGATGGCATGCACGGTGGTACAGACGCCGCAGATGCGCTGGGTGTAGATCCACGCCTCGCGGGGGTCGCGACCCTGCAGGATCTGCTCGATGCCGCGCCACATCTGGCCCGACGACCAGGCATTGGTGACCCGCCCGTTGTCCACCTCGCACTCGATGCGGAGATGGCCTTCAATGCGGGTGATGGGGTCAATTACAATTCGTTGCGACATGCGGGTTCTCCTTGGATAGAAAAAGGCTCACGGCCTGAACGCCGCCCGCCTGATGATGATTTTGCATACTCAACCTCCCGCCCGCGCGGGCCGGGAGAGATCGGCGAGAATCGGCAACTTCCTGACCAGCCAGAGATAGCCCAAAAGCTCCATGGCCAGAAAGCCGAAGGTGACCATGATCTCCGGCCCGGTGGGGAAATAATGCCAGCCGTTGCCGGGATCAAACCCGGTGATGTAGGTGTTGAAACGATAGAGCGCCCCGCCCAGCATGATCGAGAAGGCGGCCAGAAAGAGAATCATGCGCCGCTTGCGGTAGGCCGGAGAGAAGAGGAGCAGCATCGGCAGCCCGAGCAGGATGTTTTCAAGCAGGAAGAGGTTGCCCTTGCTGTCGCCGGCAAAGGCCAGGGGCAGATAGCCGCGCAGGTTGACGTCCTCGATCCGGACCAGCAGGTAAAAGAGGAGCACCCAGGGCATGAAGGAGGAGATCTTTTCCAGCAGCTCCTTTTCCAGCGGCCGCCGGAAGCCGACCGAGGAGAAGCAGGATTCGACGATCACCACCGCGTAGCCCATGGTGATGGCGGAGAGCAGGAAGAGCATGGGCAGAAAACCGGTCCGCCAAAGCGGCGAAAGCTTGTAGCCCGCCATCAGGATCAATGTGCCCAGCGACGACTGGTGCATGCTGGGCAGCAAGAGGCCCATGGCCACGAAGAAGAAGAGGACCCGGTTCAAACGCGCCTGCAGTTCAGTTTTGTTGAAGCGTTCGAGAAAGGCCGGGGTCACCTCGATCCAGAGGACCAGCACGTAACAGGCGATGCAGAGGGCGACCTCGAACATCACCGAATGGAGGTTGCTGTAGCGGGGCAGGACGATGTTGTAGGCCTGCCAGTAGCGGCCGAGGTCGACCAGCACCGAGAAGCCGGCCAGGGTATAGCCGAAGAGGCTGGTCAGGAGCGCCGGCCGCAGCAGCGGCGAGTATTCGCCCTTCTTGAAGACGTAGATCAGAAAGGCCAGCGAATAACCGCCGCAGGCAAAGGCGGTGCCCACCACCACGTCAAGGGCGATCCATATCCCCCACGGGTAACCGTCGTTCATCCCCGACACCGAGCCGATCCCGAACAGGAACCGCTTGCCGATGAAGAGCAGCCCCACCAGCGCCACCGCCAGCAGGATTTTAAATGGCTTACTGAGCACCTCGCCGCCCAGCGGTTTTCTGGCCGTCATACCCCCTCCTCGCCGCCGGACTGGGCCGGGCCGGTCGTCGAAACCCGTTTACGGATGATGTAGATCAGCCCGCCGAGCAGGACCAGCGGGTAGACCATCCCCTTGTAGATCGCGTACTGGATGCCGTCGGCCACCTCGACAAAGGATTGCTCCGGCAGCTCCGGCAGCCCGAGGCTGGTGAAGGGGACCCCGCTCAGTAGCAGCACCTGGCTGCCGCCCGCCTCGTTCTCGCCGTAGATGTGCTCGAGGTAGCGGCCGGCGCGATGGCTCTGCACCTGGCCGGAGGCGAGCGAGGCCACCGGGAAGTCGTAGCTCTTGCCTTCCTCCATGTGCAGACGGCGCTTGGCCTCGGCCAACAACCCCTCCACCGGCCCGAACAGGGAGGCGCCGGTGGGGCAGACCTTGCAGCAGGCGGAGATGCCGCCCTTGGCGACCAGATGGCTGCAGAGCTGGCACTTGACAATCTTGGGGGTGGTCGAGTCCCACTGGAACTTGGGGATGTTGTAGGGGCAGGCCACCTGACAATAGCGGCAGCCGATACACGCCTTCTCGTTGTAACCGACGATGCCGCTGGCCGGGTCCTTGGTGAGCGCCGAGACCGGGCAGGCCGAAACGCAGGCCGGGTCGAGGCAGTGCATGCAGTGACGCTTGACGAAGGAGTAGCCGTTTTCGGCCCGGTCCTTGACCGCGCCGTCGCCGTTTTCGTAACGCTTGATGATGTTGAGAGTGCGGGCGGAGAGATCCCGGGGGGCGTCCCAAAGCGGTTCCCCTTGCCCCGGCTCCACCTCCATCTCGTTGGCCTGCTTGCAGGCTACCATGCAGGCCTGGCAACCGACGCAGAGGGTGGCGTCGTAGAGGATGCCCACCGCCGCAGGCGGAAGATCATGATGCGGACGGCCTTGGGCGAGGGTCGGCGCACAGGCAAGCGCCAGCCCGCCCGTGGCGGTCATCTTGAGGAAATCACGCCGCCCGATCCTCATGACGCCTCTCCGCCATCGTCGTTCTTGTCCGCCTCGGCAAGCCGTCTGGCGGTCATCGCCGCCGCCCCGGCCGCCACCCCTACCCCGGCCCCGATCAGGGCCGCGGCAGCCGCGGAAACCCCGCCACCCCGATCACTGGTGACCGGGGCGTGATCGGCCGCAGGGGTGATAAACTTCAAATCGGCCTGCTCGTGCAGCGGCATCGCAAAGCCCACCCCCTGCTCGGTGCAGCCAAAACAGGGGTGGCCGGTACCCACCGGCCAGGCGCCGCCGCCCACCTCGTTAAAGAGGATGGAGGGACAGTTGGCGTAGGTCTGCGGCCCCTTGCAGCCGAGCTTGTAGAGACAGAACCCCTGGCGATGGCCGTCGTCGCCGAATTGGGTAGCGAAGCGGCCGGCATCGAAGTGCGGCCGGCGCTCGCAATTTTCGTGGATCAGCCGGCCATAGGCGAATTTCGGCCGCCCCTTGGCGTCGAGGTCCGGCAACTTCTTGAAGGTGAGATAGTGGAGGACGGTGGAGAGAAAGTTGTAGCCGTTGGGCGGGCAGCCGGGGATGCTGACCACGGGCTTGCCGACCAAAAACTCCGGCGCGCCGGTGGCGCCGGTGGGGTTGGGTTCGGCGGCAGCGATGCCGCCCCAGGAGGCACAGGAGCCGATGGCGATCACCGCCGCCGCCTTGTCGGCCGTTTCCCGCACGATCTCCATGAAGGGCCGGCCGCCCACCATGCAGTAGACGCCACCGTCTCTGGTGGGGATGGCACCCTCGACGACCAGGATGAACTGCTTGCTGTTGGCCTCAATGGATTGGCGCATCGCCTCCTCGGCCTGGTGACCGGCGCCGACGTTCAGGGTTTCATTGTAATCGAGGGAAATCAGATCCAGGATCAGGTGCTCAAGGGAAGGATGGGTGGGGCGAAGGAGGGATTCGGTGCAGCCGGTGCAGCCCTGGCCGGAGAGCCAGATCACCGGCGGCCGCTTCGGGCTGGTCACCGCCTCGGCGATTTGCGGCGCCACCTCCAGGGGCAACCCCATACTGGCCGCCATCACCGTGCAGAATTTCATGAAATCCCGCCGGGAGATGTTGTTCAGCTTCTTGCTGATCGCATCGAAGTTATTGTCCGCCATCACTTCCCCTCTCTGTTGCAGAGATTAATTACACGTCATACCGGCAAAGAGGCATCTGCCATGTTGTTAATAGCAAATGAAATCACAAGATTAACTTGAGAGTCAAGAAATATTCTCCACCAACAGCAATACAAACTTCTAAACAACGCCATTGGCAAATTAAAGCAACAGTGACGACGGCCCAATTTAACAATTAAATTAAAAATTATTACAATCACCCCTCC
>JAOUHH010000373.1 GCA_029865195.1 Desulfobulbaceae bacterium | reverse complement strand
GGTAAAAAGCCGCACGTCGAGGATCGCCAGCAGCCCGCGGTCGCCGGCGGAGCGCAGCAGCCGGCCGACCCCCTGGCGAAGGGTAAGGATGGCGCGCGGCACCTGGAAATCGAAAAACGGCGTGCCGCCCTCGTCCTTGATCTTGTCCAGACGGGCCATCACCACCGGATCGCTGGGTACCTCGAAGGGCAACTTGTCGATGATCACGCAGCTCAGCGATTCACCGGGGATATCCACCCCTTCCCAGAAGCTTGCCACCGCGAACAGCACTGAGTGGGTGTCGTGCCGGAAGGCCTCGAGGAGCGCCGCCTTGGGGGCCTCTCCCTGGATGAGCAGCGGGAAGGGCAGGCGGTCGGCCAACATCTGGTACATGGTTTCCATGGCCCGGACGCTGGTGAAGAGAACCAGCGCCCGGCCCCGTGAACTTCGCAATATAGCATAAATACGATCCCGCGCCTCCTGAAAAAAGGCGGGATCGGCGGGTTGCGGGAAACGGTTTTCCGGCACATAGAGCAAGGCGCGGTGTTGGTAGTCGAAGGGGGAGGGCAGCGACAGGGTTTCGGTGTCGCCCGGCAAGCCGAGCCGTTCCTTGACGTAGGCGAAGTTGCCGCCGGTGGTGAGGGTCGCCGAGGTGAAGATCAGGCTGTGGGTTTCGCTGTACAGGCTTTCCTGGAGTTCGCCGGCCACCTCGATGGGGGAGGCGGAAAGAACGACACTTTTCTCCCGCCGCTCAAACCAGTAGACATGCGAGAAGTCCTGGTCGCCGGTGATGATCAGCAGCTTGTCGGCCAGGGCAAGGCAGCGCCGCTCAAGGGCCATCCACGCCTCGCCGTTGATGGTCATCTCCGCGAGATGTTTGGCGAGCGAGGCAAAGGTCGCGTGCAACTGGTCGATCTCGCCGGGCCAGTCGGCAATCTGTGCCATGGCCTCCTGCAGCGGGAAACGCCCCTTTTTTCGGGGCAGGAGTGAGGTGAACCGTTCGCCCTGGGCGGCGAGCACCCGCGCCAGTTGCACGGTTTTGTCCCGGTTGCGGTCGGTGAGGCCGCCTTGGGCGAGAAGCTCGATATCCTTGACCAGGTCCTGGATCTGAAAATTGCTGAAGGCGGTGCCGAAATAGCGGGTGGCGACATCCTCCAGATGATGCGCCTCGTCGAAGATCACCGACTCGTAGCGGGGCAGGACCTCGGCGTGGCCCATTCGGCGGACGGCGAGATCGGAAAAAAAGAGGTGGTGGTTGACGATCAGCACCCGTGCTCGTGCCGCTTTTTTGCGCAGGCGGCTGATGAAGCAGATGGCGTTTTCCGGGCAGAGCGAGCCCAGGCACTGGGCGGTGGTGGCGCTCAGTTCATGCCAGAGCGGGGAGTTGTCCGGCAGCCAGGGCAGTTCTGCACGATCGCCGGTTTCGGTTTCCTCAAGCCAGGCGTTGATCCGGGCCATGTCGGCGTCGTCGCCGAAGAGATGCATCTGTGACGCCGAGGAGAGTTTCTGCCAGCGGTTGCGGCAGAGATAGTTCTGCCGCCCCTTGACGCAGAGTGCCGAGCAATCCGGGTCGATATGTTCGATGATAAAGGGTATTTCCTTGTCGAGGATCTGGTCCTGGAGGGTGCGGGTGCCGGTGGAGATGACGACCTTGCGGCGGCTGAGGACCGCCGGGATCAGGTAGGCCAGGGTCTTGCCGATGCCGGTTTCCGCCTCCACCGCCAGCATGCCGCCGTGGCTGAGGGTGCGGTGCACCGCCTCGGCCATGGCTACCTGCCCGGTACGGGGCTCGTAGCCGGGCAGGGCGCGGGCGAGGTCGCTTGCCGGGCCGAACAGGTCGGCCATGGGCGCAGTTGTTTCGTTTGGGCGATCAAAGAGGTCGGTGGCCTTCATCGGTTGGCCCAGGCGGTGCCGCCGGCGGCAACGAGTGCCGGACGATTGTCTTGACAATGCAGAAAACGGTTTGATAGCGTAGGGTTAAAGACGATCATATGAGCTAAGGCAGGCGTTTCGGCTGAGGCGTTCGATACCCATTCCGGCAAG
>JAOUHH010000372.1 GCA_029865195.1 Desulfobulbaceae bacterium | reverse complement strand
GAAAAGGTCTGCAGCTGCTCGGTGAGGATCGCCGACATCCTGCAACAATCCACCGAGGCCCGCGACGCAGAGGGCAACATCCGGCAAACCCTGCGCCGCCTCAAGGCCCAACCATCACCCAACGAACCGCAATCGGAATGAAGGCCTGGATTTATCTCATCAACAACTTCGCGCATGACCTCTTTACCGGGATCTGGTTCGGCTGTTTTGTCGGCCTCTACACCTGCCACGCCCAAGTAAGCCGGCTAGCCCAGCCGTCGGCGGCGGTCACGGCCTTTGCCGTCGAACTCCAAGGCCGATTTTTTTGGCTCGGGACAATCTCCCTTGCCCTGGTCATGGTCACCGGTCTGGTCCGGTTCCTCTATCGGCGGGAGTGGGACAAGATGGAAGATCCGGGTAAACTCAAGAAACCGATCCTGATCGTTAAACACGCACTGCTGGGAACCGCCTTTCTCGCCGGCAGCGCCTGTGCCTATCTCTGGACGTTCTCACCATGACCCTGAAACGCATCGCCCTTATCACCCCGCCCTACCACTCCGGCGTCGTCGAATCCGCCGGCACCTGGCTGAACCTGGGCTTTGTCTATATCGCCGGCGCCTTGCGCGCGGCGGGCTACGAGGTGGATTATTACGACGCCATGGCCCACTGGCATGAATGGCCGCAAATCCGTGAGCGGATCACGGACTTCGCGCCCGACGTGGTTGCGACCACCGCCTTCACCCCCTGCATCGTCGACGGGGTGGAACTGCTGCGGCTGGCCAAGGAGATCAACCCGCGCATCGTTACCGTGATCGGCAATGTCCACGCCACCTTCTGTTACGACGAGTTACTGAGCGACGCCGCCACCCCCATCGATTTCATCATCCGGGGCGAGGGGGAAATAACCTTTCCCGCCCTGCTGGAGTGCCTGAACAGCGGTGACGATCCCGACAAGGTGGCGGGAATCGCCTTTCGCCGCGACGGCACGGTCCATGCCACCGCCGCCGCCCCCTTCATCGAAGACCTCGACAGCCTGCCCACCGCCTGGGATCTGGTGGAGTGGCCCATCTACACCTACCGCCCCAAAAAAGGCTCCACCCTCGCCATTGTCTCCTCCTCGCGGGGCTGCCGCCAAAACTGCTCCTTCTGCTCGCAACAGCTCTTCTGGCAGCGGACCTGGCGGGCGCGTAGCCCCGAAAACTTCGTCGCCGAGCTGGAATACCTCAACCGGGAGCATGGGGTCAACGTCGCCATGCTCGCCGATGAGATCCCCACCCTTGACCGCGCCCGCTGGGAACGAATCCTCGACCTGCTTATCGCCCGGCAACCCGGGGTGAAGCTCCTGATGGAGACCCGGGTCAACGACATCATCCGCGACGAGGCAATCATGGATAAGTACCGCGCCGCCGGCATCGAGCATATCTATGTCGGGGTCGAAGCGGGCTCCCAGGAAACCCTGGACATCTTCAAGAAGGGCACCAAGGTTGCGCAATCAAAACGGGCCATCGACATCATCAACAACGCCGACATCGTTTCGGAAACCTCCTTCGTGCTCGGCATGCCGCACGACACCCCGGAATCCATCGCCAAGATCGTCGAACTGGCCATCCACTACAACCCGGACATGGCCTTCTTTCTCGCCATCGCCCCGTGGCCTTATGCCGATCTGTATCCCGCCCTGAAAAAATATGTCGCAACCAAGGATTACCGGAAATACAACCTGGTCGAACCGGTGCTGAAGCCGGAGGCGATGAGCCTGCAGGAACTGGAACGGGAACTCGGCATGGCGGCCAGGACCTTTTTCATGCATAAATTTCAAAACCTCGCGAAGCTGAGCCCGTGGAAACAGGAATTCATGACCGAGGTTTTCCGGCTGCTGGTCAACAACTCGTATCTGGCGCAACAGATGCGGGCGATGGCGGCGCACGGCGAATCAATGCCGGCTGCCATCCGCGATGCCCTGCGCGAACCCACGGCCGGCGACCTGCCGGAGCAGGTTATCCCCCCCATCCCCTGATGGGCTAGGCAGGCCCAAGCCGCAAACC
>JAOUHH010000371.1 GCA_029865195.1 Desulfobulbaceae bacterium | reverse complement strand
GACGGCCGCCCGTTTTTCAAACCGGCAGTTCTCTATCCCGTTTAATTCCGCGTTTCGCCGAGCCGAGCGGATTGCCGCCCCCTGCAGATCACACCCCGTCACCTGCCCGGCAATCACGGCCAGGGGGATAGAGAAGTTGCCGATCCCGCAGTGACAGTCGAGAGTCCGTTGCGGCCTCCCCTCCCCAATCCAGGCGAGCATCTGTCCGATCAGGTTGAGATTCTGCTCCGGGTTGACCTGACAGAAACCGCCCGGCTCCACGGTAAGGACCAGGTTCGCGTTATCGCGCCCAAGCCCCGGCAACGCGAACCGCAGCAAGACGTCATCCGCACGGCCATTGCCAACCGGGCCGAACAGCCCGAACCCGTCGACATTGAACAGCAGCGCCCGCGCCCCGAGTGCCGCCACCGCACCCTCGGCGGCCTTGATGTCGGCAGGGCGGGGCTTGCGCCCGAAATGCAGCAGGAGCACCACGTCCCGATCCGCCGGACTGAACAGCAATTCAAGCTCGCTGCCATACCCCAGCAATTGCGCCATGGGTTTGCAGCCGTCGATCTGGCCGAGAACCGCGTTGATCTCCTCCCGGGCCAGCATGCAGGAGGCCACCGGCTCCAGCGTATGCGAGCGGCGGCGATGGAATCCGACCGTCGGCGCAAAATCGTTCCCGATCTGCAACCGGATCCGCTGCCGGTAATGAAACAGCCACGGCGACGGCAACGGCGCCCGCCAAACCGCGGCCAGGGAATCCGCATCGAAAAGGGGGCCGCGCCAAAGATGATCGCGCAGGATCTCCTCCTTGAACCCTACCTGGCTTGCCGGCTCTGCATGCTGCAGATCACAGCCGCCGCAGGCCCAAAAATGGGGGCATGGCGGCGTCACCCGCAGGGGAGAAGGGGCCAACAGCTCCACCAGTTCCCCCTCCACATACCCGCCCCGTTTCCGGAGCGGACGCACCAGAACCCGCTCGCCGGGCAACACGCCATCGACCAGCACCACCAGCCCATCGGCAAGACGGGCAAGGCCCCGGCCGCCGATGACGAGTTTTTCGATGGTCACGGTCTCTTGTTTTGCAGCGGTCATATGCGCCTCCCGGATTCGCCTCGCGGCCCCCGGCTCGAATTTCTTCATGCTTCTGTTTCACAAACCGGAATCAGCTATGCTAGAATAGGCGCAACCTAACAAGACGTCGACGCCTTTACACTACTGCCACAACGCTTGCCAAGGAATCTGACCATGCGCGTATTCATCACCGGCGGCACCGGCTTTCTCGGCCGCACCCTCACCGGAAAGCTCCTGGCCGAAGGCCACTCGGTGACCATCCTCACCCGCAGCCAACCGCAACGCCAACAGTATACCCCCACCCTCGCCTACGTGACCGGCAACCCGATGCGGCCCGGCTCCTGGCAGGAGGAGATGGCCAAACACGAGGTGGTGATCAATCTGGCCGGGGCCTCCATCTTTCGCCGCTGGAACGAAGAGAGCAAGAAAATTCTGCGCGAAAGCCGGATCGAAACCACCCGCAATATCGTTACCGGCCTTGCCGCCCGCGCCGAAAAACCGACCACCCTGCTAAACGGCTCGGCGGTGGGCTATTACGGCTTCCACGCCGATGATCAGGAGATAAACGAAGCGGGGGCCAACGGCAACGATTTTCTCGCCCACCTGACCCGCGACTGGGAGGCGACCGCCCTCGGGGCGGAACAATACGGGGTCCGGGTGATTCCCTGCCGGATCGGGGTGATCATCGGCCCGGACGGAGGCGCCTTGCAAAAGATGCTCACCGCCTTCCGCTTCGGCCTGGGCGGTCCCTTGGGCTCCGGCAAACAGTGGTTTTCCTGGATCTATCTGGATGATCTGGTCAATGCCTTGCTCTTCCTGATCCACAACCACACGATCACCGGGCCGGTGAACTGCTCGGCGCCGCAACCGGTCACCAACCGGGAGATGAGTAAAACACTGGCCCGTGTGTTGCGCCGCCCGATGTTTCCCGCCGCGCCGGCGATGCTTGTCAAACTGGTTCTGGGTGAA
>JAOUHH010000174.1 GCA_029865195.1 Desulfobulbaceae bacterium | reverse complement strand
CATCGTTTGAACCGGGTGGTCATCGCTGCCTGTTCGCCCAGAACCCATGAGCCGCTGTTCCAGGAAACCCTGAAGGACGCAGGCCTGAACCGCTCGCTCTTTGAGATGGTCAATATCCGGGATCATTGCTCCTGGGTACATGCCAACGAACCGGTTGCGGCCACCGACAAATCCATGGATCTGGTCCGGATGGGCGTGGCCAAGGCCCGCAACATCCGCCCCTTGCCCGAGCAAACGGTGCCGGTTACCGCCAAGGCCCTGGTTGTGGGTGGCGGCATCGCCGGCATGACCGCGGCGCTGAATCTCGCCGACCAGGGATACCAGACCTATATCGTTGAGAAAAACAGCCAGCTCGGCGGACAGTTGCTTGAGCAGCAATACACCCTGCAGGGCGATACGGTGAGCGATCTGCTGAAAGACGTCACCGGCAAGGTGAAGAAGAACAAGCTGATCGAGGTCTTCACCGATGCCGAACTGACCGCCGTCAACGGCTTTGTCGGCAACTTCACCTCCACCATTGGCGCTGGCAAGGGCAAGAAGGAGACCGAAGTCGATCACGGCGTCATCGTGGTCGCCACCGGCGGCAGGCATCATCGGCCGGAGACGGTACTCGGCGCGAAGCTGCCTGACTCCAAGGCGATTATTACCCAGTTGGAGCTTGAGAAACAGCTTGCCGGCAAGGGCAAGGGCCGTGCTCCCAAATCCGCGGTGATGATCCAGTGCGCCGGCTCCCGGGGCGACGACCTCGCATACTGTAGCAAGACCTGTTGTAACGATGCAGTGAAAAATGCACTGAAGATCAAGGAGATAGAACCGAAATCGCAGGTAATTGTACTGTATCGCGAGATGCGTACCTACGGCTATGCCGAGGATGCCTACCGTGAAGCACGTGAGAAGGGTGTCATCTTTATCCCCTACAGCAAGGAGCAGATGCCTAAGATCACCAAGAAGGGTGCCAAGGCCGAGGTCTCCTTTTACGACCCGATTCTCCTCGAGGACGTCACCATCGCCCCGGATCAGGTGGTCTTGAGTGTCGGCATCATCCCCGAGGATACCGAAGGGATCAGCAAGCTCCTTAAGATACCCATTAACGAAGACCGTTTTTACCTGGAGGCGCATGTCAAGTTGCGGCCGGTGGAGATGCCGGTGGCGGGCGTATACCTCTGCGGCCTTGCCCACTCACCCAAGCCTCTGGAAGAGATCATCGTCCAGGCGCAGGCGGCGGCGGCCAAGGCGGCTATCCCGCTGGTCAAGGGATATGTTTCCGTGGAGCCGACGGTATCCAAGGTAGACCAGGAGGGCTGTATCGGATGTGGTCTCTGCGAGAGCCTGTGCCCCTATCAGGCGATCCGTATCCAGAAGATCGACAACAAGCGGAAGGCGGAAACCATTGCCGCCTCCTGTAAGGGTTGCGGCATCTGCGCTTCCCACTGTCCCACCTTTGCCATCTCCATGGGTGGCTTTACAGATGAACAGATTACCGCCCAAATCAAGGCATTTGGCGAGATGAAAGAGGAGTAGGCATATGAGTAAGGAGGAATTCAATCCCAAGATTTTGGGATTTCTCTGCAACTGGTGCTGTTACGCCGCCGCGGATTCTGCCGGGGTTTCCCGGTACCAGTATCCGCCCAATCTGCGCACCATCCGGGTCATGTGCACCGGACGACTTGATCCTTCCTTCGTTTTGAAAGGATTCGCCGAAGGAGCGGCAGGCATCTTCACCGGTGGCTGACAACTCGGCGAATGTCATTACCAGGTTGGTAATTATGACGCAATGGGTGTAAACGCACTGGTTAAGAAGATCTTGACCGAAATCGGGGTCAACCCGGCACGTTTCAATCTGCAATGGGCCTCAGCCGCTGAAGCGCCACGCTTCGTGAAGCTGATCACCGACTTCACCAAACAGGTTCGTGAGCTTGGCCCCCTTGGGCATGCCGAGGGGATCGATCCGGCTGAGTTAAAGAAGCGGATCAACAAGGCACTCGATCTGGTCAACGACCGTAAGCTGCGGGTCGGGTTTGGCAACGTCACCAAGACCATCCGCAAGGAAGGCAACAAGGTTACCGAGGACAAGATTGTGAGTTTGGTGGATGAAAAACTGACCAAAACCATCAGCGAAGCATTGGCATAAAAAGCCTTCTGGCAAGGGTTTGCAACATTTTTGCTGGATCTGCTCGCTGCGTGTTTTATTCATTTTTTAAACCGCATTCTCCTTGCAAACGCCGAGGAGAATGCGGTAGTTTGTTTATAAGTTAAGTAATAAACATCATAATCAACGCTCCAATCGTGGCACCTCTGCAACACAAGACATCTTGAATGAGGGCGAAGTTTGGCGACAATATTGCTTATCGATGACGATGAGATGGTGCAAAGCGTGACCAGTGAGTTGCTGTCGCTGCTCGGTTACGCGGTGTTACCTGCGGACGATGGCAAGGGGGCGCTTGCGCAGGCGCAAGCAAATGCCGCCACCATCGATTTGGTCCTCCTTGATCTCTCCCTGCCGGATATGAGCGGATTCGAATTGTTGCCTCTCCTCCGTAAAACGTTGCGACCACAGGCAAAAATCGTCCTGTGTTCCGGCAGCATGTGCGATCAGTATGAAAACGTCGAGAGCAAGGAAAACGAACTCGACGCCATCCTGCAAAAGCCTTTTGAACTGTCCATCCTAAAGGAAACCCTGGAAAGGGTCCTCGCTACCTGATTCGCATCATGTTCAGATCTTTCCCATCCATTCGATAGAGCAAACAGCCTCCATCCGTCATCAACTTACTTTTTTGGCGAGCTGGCCGCAAGCGGCCGAGATATCCGCCCCCCGGCTGGTGCGGATGAAGGCTGAATAGCCCGCGTTCTGCAGCACCTTCTGGAAGGCCTCGATCCGTTGCCGGTTCGGAGAGCGGTAGGGGAGGGCTTCACACCTGTTGTAGGAGAGCAGATTGATCTTGCAGCGAATGCCGCGGAGTTTTTTGGCAAGCTCTTTGGCATCAGCCAGGGAATCGTTGATCCCTTCAAAAAGGGTGTATTCGAACATGATCCGCCGCCGTTTGGCCAAGGGGAAATCATGGCGGCAGGCAGCCAGCAGTTCGTCCACCGGGTAGGTATCGTTCACCGGCATCAACTGGCTGCGGGTGGCGTCGTTGACGCTGTGCAGCGAGATGGCGAGGTTTACCTCGATCCGTTGGCCAAGTTCCTTGATGCGCGGCACCAGGCCGCAGGTGGACACGGTGACCTTGCGGGATGAGAAATCCAGGCCCCGGTGATCCATGAGGATATCAAGGGCGCTGAGCAGGTTGTCGAAATTGGCCAGCGGTTCACCCATGCCCATGAAAACCAGATTGGTCAGACGCCCCTTGCTCTCTGCGGTCATATCATCCATCACCGCCATGACCTGGTTGACGATCTCCGAGGGACGCAGGTTCCGTTTGAAACCCATGGTGCCGGTGAGACAGAAACGGCAGCCCATGGCGCAGCCCACCTGTGAGGAGACGCAGAGCGTGTTGCGGCTTTCTTCCGGAATCAGGACGGTTTCGATCATCAAGCCGTCATCAAGTCGGAAGCCGTATTTGACCGTCCCGTCCGCAGATGTCTCCCTGGCGGCAGGGGTAAAGGTGCTGATCTCGTACTGGCCGGAGAGGGTGGCCCGCAATTCCTTGGAGAGATCGGTCATCTGGGCAAAGGAGGCAATGCCTGGCCGGTAGAGCCAGGAAAAAATCTGTTTGGCACGGAACGCCGGGTGGCCGAGGCCGCTGACAAGGCCGGTCAGTTGGTCAAGGGGGAGATCTTTAAGGTCGATTTTCTTCATCGGGGACGCTCATGGGACGGCTGAAAGGGGTGATCCTCGGTTGGATGGTGGCACATTATGCGGCCAGACTGGTGATTGCAAGGAAAAACACCAGCAAAAGAATGTTGATTAATACCTTTCCTTATACTACAAATAATTGGCATTCCGTTTTGTCATGTCTATGTTCCGCCTTTGAGGCTGCGGCCATGAATACGGTGTGACTTGATGTCGCTGAAACATTTTCACGAGGGAGCCATGAAGAAAATAGATACGTTGCGCTTTGACAGCAAGGTGATCCATGCCGGCCAGTCGCCTGAGGATTGGCAGGGCGCGACCCTGCCGCCCATCTATCAGTCAGCCTCACACAGTCATCCAACCGCCGAAAATCTGAGTGCAACCTTCTCAGGCAAGACCACCGACCACATCTATATGCGGCTCACCAACCCCACCAACCGGGCCTTGGAAGAGAAGCTTGCCGCCCTAGAAAACGGACGCGGCGCGGTATTCATGTCCTCCGGGATGGCCGCCATCACCAACGCCTGCATGGCGCTGC
This sequence comes from Desulfobulbaceae bacterium, assembly GCA_029865195.1. Taxonomy (GTDB): domain Bacteria; phylum Desulfobacterota; class Desulfobulbia; order Desulfobulbales; family UBA5123; genus UBA5123. Next base: position 1,920 of record JAOUHH010000174.1, on the reverse strand, counting down.
TCCGGTCAGGCGACGAGTTTGTCTGCGGCAACTCGCTTTTCATGTCCACCTATCTGCTCTTCAAGAATGTTTTCGGCAAGTATAATATCACCCCGCGGATGGTTGAGTCCACGGACATGGCGGCCCTTGAGGCGGCGATTAACGACAAGACTCGTTTTGTCTATCTGGAAGTTATCGGCAACCCCAAGATGGACATCCCCGATCTCCGCAAGGCATCGGCCATCGCCCATCGTCACGGTTTGCCGCTGCTGGTCGACAACACCCTGGCCAGCCCTTATCTGTGCCGTCCCATCGAACTCGGCGCTGATGTGGTGATCCATTCCACCACCAAGTATTTGAGCGGCCACGGCGATGCCACCGGCGGGGTGGTCATCGACGGCGGCAAATTCGACTGGCAACAGGGCCGTTTCCCCGACATGCAGCCCTTTGTCGACCGCAAGGGGCCGCTGGCCTATCTCGACAGGGTCTGGCGCGAGCATCATATCAATTACGGCACCACCGCCGCCCCCCTGCACGCCTATCTGACCATGGTCGGCCTGGACACCTTGGCCCTGCGCATGGAGCGACACATGGCCAATACCCTCAAGGTCGCAGAGTTCTTGCGTTATCGGCCAGAAGTCACCTGGGTCAATTACGCAGGCCTTGCCTCGCACCCCGGCAACCGCACCGCCAGGGAACAGTTCGGCGAAAAGGGCTTCGGCGGGCTGCTTGCCTTCGGCCTCAAGGATCAGGAGACCTGCTTTCGCTTCATCAATCGCCTGCAGATGATCTATCATCTCGCCAATCTGGGCGACTGCAAGAGCCTGGTCATCCATCCCTATTCCTCGCAGTATGTGTCGTTTCCGGAGGAGACCAGGGCGGCGTTGTCGATTACCCCGGATCTGATCCGGCTGTCGGTGGGGATCGAGGCGGCGGCGGACATCATCGCCGATCTCTCCCAGGCCTTGGACGGATTGCGTTGAAATGAGCGAGTACCACAGCCTGGTCAACGACGAGCCCTCGGTTGGCATTGTCGAGAAAAAATACTTTACCTTCGCCGAACCACCCAACCGGATGGTGCTTGCCAGCGGCGCCCGGCTTGGGCCGGTGACCATCGCCTACGAAACGTACGGCAGCCTGTCGCCAGAACGGGACAACGTCATCCTGATCCTGCACGCCCTCACCGGCGATTCCCATGTTGCCGGCTTTTACAGCGAGGCCCGCACCAAGCCGGGCTGGTGGGAGATCATGGTCGGCCCCGGCAAGGGCATCGATACTGACCGCTATTTCGTGGTCTGCAGCAATATCCTCGGCGGCTGCATGGGCTCAACCGGCCCATCCTCGATCAATCCTGAGACGGGCAAGCCCTACGGCCTGAGTTTTCCGGTGGTCACCATCGGTGACATGGTCGAGGCCCAGAAACAGCTGATCGATCATCTCGGCATCAAACGGCTGCTGGCCGTCATCGGTGGCTCACTCGGCGGTATGCAGCTCTTGGAATGGTGCGTCCGCTTTCCTGAAATGGTTGCGGCCGCCGTCCCCCTGGCCACCACCGCCCGCCACTCGGCGCTGGCCATCGCCTTTAACGAGGTGGCGCGGCAGTCGATCATGGCCGATCCCAACTGGCGACAGGGTGACTATTATGACGGCAAAAAACCGGATCTCGGCCTGGCCGTGGCGCGGATGATCGGGCATGTCACCTATCTGTCCGATGAGGCGATGCGCCGCAAGTTCGGCCGGCAGTTGCAGAACAGGGATGCCTTTTCCTTCAACTTTGACGCCGATTTCCAAGTGGAGAGCTATCTGCGCTATCAGGGCACCAAGTTCGTGGAGCGGTTTGACGCCAACTCCTTCCTCTACATCACCAAGGCCGCCGATTATTTCGATATCGCCGATGAAGGGGAGGGGGGGCTTGCCGGCGCCTTCGCCAGGGCGCGGGCA
>JAOUHH010000173.1 GCA_029865195.1 Desulfobulbaceae bacterium | reverse complement strand
GCTCACCGCGACCAGGTTGACGGTGTAGATCTCGGGCAGCAGCGGCCGCCGGTCCAGCAGGTACGGGGAAAAGATGCCGATCAGAAAGGTGCCGACATGGACGGCAACCGCCAGGCCCATGGCGACCCTGGCCTGCTTGCTGGCGAATTCCCGGTCGGGGAGCGGGTCAAGAAAATCCGATCCGATCATGGGATGTTTATCTCTCTTCAGGTGGCTGGGTGATCATGCCGAGCTTGTCGAAGCCGGAGTCCTTGATGTCCGCCATCACCTCCACCACCAGCCCGTAGGGGACCTTGCGGTCGGCCTTGAGGAAGATGGGGCGGTCCTTGTCGTTGGCGGCCAAGGTGCTCAGCTGCTGCCGGAGCAGATCGCGGTCGCCCTTGATCTTGTCGATGAAGATGACCCCTTTCGAGGTGACGGTGATGGTGACCGGCTTCTCTTTCTGCGGCAGCGGTTTGGCCGTGGTTTCGGGCAGATCCACGTCAACGCCCTGGGTCATCATCGGCGCGGTGACCATGAAGATGATCAGCAGCACCAGCATCACGTCCACCAGGGGGGTGACGTTGATGTCCGCCACCAGACGGCGGCGGCCGTTTCCGTTGCCAAGCATTGCGCCCATTGCGGATCGCCTCAGGAAAGCCGTGACATCAGATCACGTTCAACCAGGTTCAGGAAATCGGCGGCAAAGCTCTGCATGCTGTTTTCCAGGTTATCCAGCTTGTTGGAGTAGAAGTTGTAGAAGACCACCGCCGGGATCGCCACCGCCAGGCCGGCCGCGGTAGCGACCAGGGCCTCGGAGATGCCGGGGGCGACAACGGCCAGGGTGGCCGAGCCGCGCATGCCGATATCCTGAAAGGCGGCCATGATGCCCCAGACGGTGCCGAAGAGGCCGATAAAGGGGGTGGCGCTGCCGGTGGTGGCGAGAAAGGAGAGCGATTTGCCGAAGCGGTGCATCTCGTGGGCAATTGCCTTGTTCATGGTGCGCTGCAGGTTGTCCATGTGGGCGAGGCGGGTTTTCAGGGTCTCCTCGCCGCTGGTGTCGGCCTGGCTGCGGCTCAGTTTCTGCAACTCGGTATAGCCGTGCCTGAAGACGGTGGCCTCCGGGCAGAGATCGATCTTCTGCGCGGCCTTGTTGGCCTCGGCCAGGTTTTTCGATTGCCAGAAGGTGTCCAGGAAATCGTTGGAGAGTTTGCTCGCGGTTTTGAAGAGGAGATGTTTTTGAAAGATGATGTACCAGGAATAGACGGAAAAGCCGAGCAGCAAGAGCATGACCAGTTTAACCACCAGGCCCGCGGTCCAGAACATTTGAAAGAAGTTAACCTGTTGCACGAAGCGTTATCCTTAAATTATAAAATTATTACCATGGGGAGGGGGCGGTCGGCGCAGCCGGTCGCCGGCGGTGATGGTTGGTTGAAGGGTCCAATCGTGGGCGGTGACCGGGGGCTGTGCAAATCCCCGTCATCTTATATACTTTTCTTTTTTCTGTCAATGTGCCTTTCGGGTTGGCGCGGTGTTTGTCGGCCCCGGTATGGCTGGGAATGGTATTGTTTTTCTGTCTATTTTTTTTGACAACCCATGGCAAAGAGGGTATTCCTTTCTAGCCCGCCGGGAGGGGTGCTTTCCGGCGGTGAAAATCGAAGAATACTACCCCCCACAAAGCAGGAATAATTTATGAAAACCATACGGATAGGTTTGATCGGTTTCGGCACCGTCGGCAGCGGCACCGCCGAGGTACTGCACCTCCAGGCGGAGCGGCTGCGCAAGCGGACCGGCTGCGCGTTTGTCTTGAAGACGGTGGCCGACATCAGTTGCCAGGCGCTGCCCGACCACTTCAAGGGGATCAGGCTCACCAAGGATGTCAACGAGATCTTCGATGATCCCGAGATCGATATCGTCGTCGAGTTGATCGGCGGCATCGAGCCGGCCAAGACCTTTCTGCTCAAGGCCATCGCCGCCGGCAAGCACGTGGTGACCGCCAACAAGGCCCTGATCTCCCAGCACGGCCGGGAGATCTTCGAGGCGGCGGCCGCGAAGAACGTCGAGGTGGGCTTTGAGGCCAGCGTCTGCGGCGGCATCCCCTTGATCAAGGCCCTCAAGGAAGGGTTGGTCGCCAACCGCATCGAGTCGGTGATGGGGATCGTCAACGGCACCGCCAACTACATCCTCAGCCAGATGACCGATTACGGCAAGGGGTTTGCCGAGGTGTTGAAGGACGCCCAGGCCAAGGGGTTTGCCGAGGCCGATCCGACCTACGACGTCGAGGGGATCGACACCGCCCATAAGCTGGCGATCATCATGACCATGGTCTACGGGATGACCATCAGCCTCGACGATATCAGCATCGAGGGCATCTCTTCGATCAAGCCCATCGATATCGCCTTTGCCAAGGATTTCGGCTACCGGATCAAGCTGCTCGCCATCACCTGCAACCATGGCGAGCATGTCGAGGCGCGGGTGCATCCGACCCTGGTGCCGGAAACCCATATGCTGGCCAGCATCAACGGCGCCTTCAACGGCGTCCATTTCCATGGCGACATGGTTGGCGACGTGCTGCTCTACGGCCTCGGTGCCGGCAAGATGCCCACCGGCAGCGCCGTGGTCGCAGACATTGTCGATATCGGCCGCAACATCGTCAACGGCGCGGTGAACCGGGTTCCCTCGCTGGGCTACCAGCCGGAGGAGATCAGGCCGCGCGCCATCACCCCGCTGTCGAAACTGCACGGTTCCTACTATTTCCGGATGTCGGTGCTGGACAAGCCGGGGGTGCTGGCCGCCATCGCCGGCACCTTGGGCAAATACGGGATCAGTATCGAGTCGGTGATCCAGAAGCGCCGGCATGACACCGCCAGCGTCCCGGTGGTGATCTGGACCCACGAAACCGACGAGTCTGCGGTGCAGCAGGCCCTGGCCGAGATCGACGCCATGGATTTCTGCACCGACAAAACAGTCAAGATTCGGATCCTCGAGGATCAGGAAGGGTAGCGATGAAGTATCTCATTCTGGTCGGCGACGGCATGGGCGATCTGCCCATTGCCGAGCTGGGCGGCCGCACCCCGCTTGCGGCGGCGCGCACCCCGGCCATGGACCGGCTGGCCGCCAACGGCGAACTCTACCTGCTGCGGACGGTGCCGGAGGGGTATCCGCCCGGCAGCGATGTGGCCAACCTGTCGCTGGCAGGGTACCGGCCCGTTGACTGCTATACCGGCCGCGCCCCTCTGGAGGCCGCGAGCATGGGGGTGGAGCTTGCCGACGGCGAGATCGCCTTCCGCTGCAACCTGGTCACCGTCGCGCAGGGCGATGACGGCGGCTTGACCATGGTCGACTACAGCGCCGGCCACATCTCAACCTCCGAGGCCAGGCAGCTGATCGAGGCCCTGGCCCGGGAGTTGGGCAACGACCTGCTCCGCTTGTATCCGGGCGTCAGCTACCGCCATCTCCTGGTTTATAAAGGCGAGACCAACGGCCTGGTGACCGTGCCGCCCCACGATCATACCGGGCGGGTGGTCAGCGAATACCGGGACCGCTACCGGGCGGTGCCGCCCCTGGCCGAGTTGATGGCACGGGCGACCCCGATTCTCGCCGACCATCCGGTCAACCGGGCGCGGGTGGCCAAGGGGCTCAACCCCGCCAACGGCATCTGGCTGTGGGGCGAGGGCAAGGCGCCCTCCATGCAGACTCTGCAGGAGCAGTACGGGATCAGCGGCGCCTTGATTTCGGCGGTTGATCTCCTGAAGGGGATCGGGGTGTACGCCGGGATGGAGATCATCAATGTCCCCGGCGCCACCGGCTATCTCGACACCAACTATCAGGGCAAGGTGGAGGGTGCGCTCGCCGCCCTGCGGGACAAGGATCTGGTCTTTGTCCACGTCGAGGCCCCGGACGAGGCCGGCCATCAGGGACTCCTGGCCGAAAAGATGCAGGCCATCGAGGACTTTGACCAGCGGATCGTCCAGCCCATCGTCGATGGCCTTGCCGGCACCGATTTCCGTTTGGCGGTGGCCATGGATCATTTCACGCCGCTTTCCATCCGCACCCACTCGGATCAGCCGGTGCCGGTGGTCATCTATGATTCCCGGCAGCAGGACAAGGGCAGCGGTTTGCCCTACACCGAGGAGGCGGTTGCCAAAAACGGCGGCCAGCTTGCCGACGGCAGGCGTTTCCTTGAGGCCTTGCTGGCCCGATGATGCGCGAACCCTTTGTCCATCGCTGTGAGTGCCGGGTGTTGTACGGCGATACCGATGCCGGCGGGGTGGTCTATTACGCCAACTACCTGCGCTACTTCGAGCAGGGCCGCACCGAGTTGATGCGGGCGCACGTCATGCCGTACAGCGAGCTTGAGGCGCAGGGGATCATCATGCCGGTGGTGGAGTGCCAGGCCCGCTACAAGGCCTCGGCCCGCTACGACGATCTGCTGCTGATCGAAACCACGGTGGGAGCGGTGAAGCCGATCTCCTGCCGTTTCGAGTACCGGATTTTGCGGGCAGCGGATGAGCGGTTACTGGTGCAGGGGTTCACGGTGAACGCGGCCGTAGATCGCAACGGCAAGCTGGTGCGCTTCCCCGCCGATCTTCTCGCCGGTTTGCAGGCGCTGTGAGCAGCAGGCAGGATCGTTTGGGACACACTATTGGTCAGGGTTCGGACACCGGGAAAAATGTCATTTCGGAGAGGTATTTATTCCCCGAAGAGCCTTGACTTTAAAAGTTAAAGTGGTATGTTGTTCAAACCGTGACGCGGGGTGGAGCAGTCCGGTAGCTCGTCGGGCTCATAACCCGAAGGTCAGAGGTTCGAATCCTCTCCCCGCTACCAATTGGAAATCAAAAAGGTCACAGCCTTCTTAAGGCTGTGACCTTTTTTTTTGGCCTTTTTACCGGTCGGGGAGCGTCTTACGCGCTTACCCGGTTCTTGCCGAGTTTCTTGGCCTTGTTCAGGGCCTGTTTGCCTTGGCGGATAAGCTCCTCGGAGGTTACGGCGTTTTGCGACGAGGCGATGCCGGCGCTCACCGTCACCGAGAATTTGTTGTCGCCATGTTCAAAGCTGCGCGAGGCGACCAGTTGCCGGAATTTTTCCGCCACGATCAGGGCGTTGGCGGTGTCGATGCTGGGCAGGATCATGGCAAACTCGTTGCCGCTGTAACGACAGACCTGATCGTTCAACCGCTTGTACTGCTGCAGGATCTTGCCGATCTCGATGATAACGGTATCGCCGGTGGTGCGGCCGAACGAATCGTTGATGGTGGCAAATCCATCCAGGTCGAGGAGGAGCAGGGCCAGATCGGATTCGTATCGCTTGGCGCGCTCGAATTCTATCTCCAGCACATCAAAGAAATGCTGTCGGCTGCAGACGCCGGTGAGCGTATCGGTTGTATGCAGCTCCGCCATCTTGGCCTTGGCCTGCTGCACCTCCTTGTGCAGGTGGAATTTTTCCATGGTGTTTGCCATCACCCGTTTCAGCACCAGATAGGAGACCTTCTCCTTGTTGATGAAGTCGTAGGCGCCGGCCCGCAGCAACTGGGAGGTGAAGATGGCCTCGTCGTGATCGGTGGTCAACACCGTGGGGATATCCAGCACCAGCGTGCCCAGGTGGGTGAGAAAATCCATGCCGGTGCCGTCGGGGAGGAGATGGTTGAGGAAGATCATGTCGAAGTTGTCATGCCGGAAGGTTTCAAGCCCTTCAGCGATGCCGCGCGCCCTGGTGATCGCGATATTGGTGTCTTCCTCTAACAGTTCCCGAATGAGATGGGCAAAGGCGTCATCGTCCTCGATATGCAGGATTTTCAAGGTCTGATCGAGGTTGATGACGTCATGGTCGCGGTCGTGGGCGGTCAGCTCGTACCGGTTGATGGACTTGATCTTTTTGACGATTTCGCTGATCCGCTGCCCCGCCTTCTTGATGTCGGCGATGTGGCGGAGGCGTCGTTCCGGATCTTGGTGGTCCATCTCCAGGATGTTGATGCCGAAGAGCAGGGCGGTGAGGGGCTGGCTCAGTTCGTGGGCGGTGGCGCCGGCCATCTGCAGGAGGACGTTGAGCCGTTCCTCGGCAAGGACCCCTTTCTGCTGCTCGAGGATCTTTTCATTGGCGTTCTGCAGTTCCTGGTTCGCCAGGTTGAGGGCCTCTTTTTGCCGGTGCATCTCAAGAAAGACGTTAACCTTGCTCTTGAGGATGTCGGCATCCAGCGGCTTGAAGAGATAATCGACGGCGCCGGTTTCATACCCCTTGAAGATCTGTTTGTCATCCTTGCCGATGGCGGTGACGAAGATGATCGGGATATCG
>JAOUHH010000370.1 GCA_029865195.1 Desulfobulbaceae bacterium | reverse complement strand
TGTGTAAGGGAACCCTCACTTGGTAACCGATTGCTATGATACGACTTATTACCGGACTGCTGGTCTGCGGCGGCTGGCTTGCACTGGTCCTGTTCGGGGCTTTCCCCTTGTTCTGGCTGGTGGTGAGCGCGCTCGGCGTTCTTGCCCTGCACGAATACGGCACCGTGGTGCTGTCCGAGTTGTCGCCCGCGGCCAGGCTTGGCGCCATGGGTTGCGGCTTTCTGCCCTTCCTGGCCGCCTTTGGCGGCAACGCGGAGGTAGTGACGGCGGCGCTGCCGGTGGCACTGATCATCCTTGTCGGCTATATCGTCAGCCGGTATCGTGACCTTAGCGATCCCTTCCTGTTGATGAGCCGCACCGGGCTCGGCATCCTCTATGTCGGCTTCTGCGGCGCGCATCTGATCCTGCTTCGGCATCAGCCGGCTGGCGTGGCGTGGCTGCTTTGGCTCACCGGCATTACCGTCGGCTCCGATTCGCTGGCCTATTATGCCGGCCGGCTGTTCGGCAAACGCAAGCTTTGCCCGGCGGTGAGCCCAGGCAAGACCGTGGTCGGTTTTGTCGGCGGCCTGGTGGGCAGTGTCGCGGTTTCCGTGCTGCTCGCCAAGTTTCTGTTTATCGACCACGACCCGCTGGTTATGGGGCTTGCCGCCGCCCTCTTGAGTTGTGTCGGGGTGTTGGGTGATCTCTGCGAATCGGTGATCAAACGGGCCATGGCGGTGAAGGATTCAGGCTCCATTCTGCCCGGCCATGGCGGCATACTCGATCGGATCGATTCGTTGCTGTTTACGGCCCCGGTTCTTTACACCCTGGTGCGGTTCGGTTTTCTGCTCCCCTGAGGAAACACGCCCTATCTTTGCAGAGTGTCATTAGATTATGAAAAATATCGCCATACTCGGCTCAACCGGTTCCATCGGCTGCAACGTTCTTGAGGTGGTGCGGCAGTTTCCTGGTCGCTTTCGGGTAGTCGGGCTAGCCGCCGGCAACAACATCGCCCTTTTGCGTGATCAGCTGGAGGCCTTTAACCCGCAACTGGTTTCGGTCGCGGACGAGAAACTTGCCGGGGAGCTGCGGTCGCTGCTCGCTCCCGAATGGCGGCAACGGATCGTCGCCGGGACTGACGGTAACGTGCGGGTAGCCACCTTGCCGCAGGCGGACACGGTGGTGTCGGCCATTGTCGGCGCGGCCGGTCTGGTTCCCACCCTGGCTGCCATCGAGGCGGGCAAGAATGTGGCCCTTGCCAACAAGGAAACCCTGGTGATGGCCGGTGATCTGGTCATGACGGCGGTGCAGCGACACGGGGTGGAACTGCTGCCCATCGACAGTGAGCACAACGCGGTGTTTCAGGCCCTGGCGGCGGGTCGCCGGGAAGATGTGGACAAGATCATCCTCACCGCCTCGGGCGGGCCGTTCCGCGCCTTTGCCGAAAAGGATCTCTGGGCGGTGACGCCGGCCCAGGCGCTGGCACACCCGAACTGGAGCATGGGCAACAAGATATCCATCGATTCCGCAACCCTGATGAACAAGGGCCTGGAGGTGATCGAGGCCCGCTGGCTTTTCGACATGCCGGTGGAGCGGATCGAGGTGCTGGTGCACCCGCAGAGCATCGTCCACTCGATGGTGGAGTATATAGACGGCTCGGTGGTGGCGCAGATGGGGGTGCCGGACATGAAGATCCCCATCGCCTATGCCCTTTCATACCCGGAGCGTCTGCGGTTGAACATGCCGCGCCTCAACCTTGCCCGGGCCAACGATCTGAGCTTTTCCCCCCCTGATTTCAAGCGGTTCCCCTCCCTGCAACTGGCGTATCAGGCCTGTAAGCGAGGCGGGACGCAGCCGGCGGTGCTGAACGCCGCCAACGAGGTGGCGGTGGCGGCGTTTCTTGAGGAGCGCATCCGTTTCCCGGAAATCGCCCTGGTGGTGGCGGAAACCATCAACCGGCAGCCGGTGCAGTCGGTGGTGAGCGCGACAACGGTCATCGACGCCGATCTCTCCGCCCGGGTGCAGGCGGAGTCGGTGGTCGAGGCGCTGGTGCTGAAAGCGAAACAGCG
>JAOUHH010000369.1 GCA_029865195.1 Desulfobulbaceae bacterium | reverse complement strand
GGTTATCGGGCGGGTGGGTACCGGCTTTATCACCATCATGCGCACCCTCGATCTCTCCCGCCCCGGCATCGCCGCCTTGGGCCTCGGCCTCGGCCAGGGGGCGCTGGACGAGGCGGTGACCTACGCCAAGCAGCGGGTGCAGTTCGACAAGCCGATCATCTCCTTTCAGGCCGTGCAGCACATGCTCGCCGATATGGCGATCCAGCTCGAGGCGTCCCGCGCTTTGGTCTACGCCACCGCCCGCAACGTCGATGTCCACAAGACCGGGGTTTCGAAGATCTCCTCCATGTGCAAGGTGATGGCCACCGACATGGCGATGAAGGTCACCACCGACGCGGTGCAGGTCCTGGCCGGGTACGGCTACATGCGTGAGTATCCGGTGGAGAAGATGATGCGCGACGCCAAGATACTCCAGATCTACGAGGGCACCAACCAGATCCAGCGCAACGTCATCGGCCAGGAACTGAACAAGGAGTACGGCAAGAAGTAATGAAGATCTTTGTCTGCGTCAAACAGGTGCCGGACGCCAAGGATGTCCGCCTCGACCCCAAGACCAACACCCTGGCCCGGGAAGGGGTGCAGTCGATCATGAACCCCTACGACCGGCACGCCCTGGAAGCGGCGGTGCGGTTGAAGGAGGAGCATGGCGGCACGGTCACCGTGATCAGCATGGGGCCGCCCCAGGCCGAGGCCACCCTCCGTGAGGCGATCTCCTGCGGGGCCGACGAGATGGCGCTGGTTTCCGACCGCGCCTTTGCCGGCGCCGATACCTGGGCCACCACCTATACCCTCTCCATGGCGATCAAGAAGCTTGGCGGCGCCGATCTGATCATCTGCGGCAAACAGGCCATTGACGGCGATACCGCCCAGGTCGGACCGGGATTGGCCGAGCGGATGGTGATGCCCTATCTCACCTGTGTACGCAAGGTCGTTGCGCTTGCCGGCAAGGTTATCCGGCTTGAGCGGATGATGGACGACGGCTACGATGTGGTTGAGGCGGAGCTGCCGATGCTGTTCACGGTGGTGAAAGAGATCAACGAGCCGCGGATTGCCTCGCTCAAGGGCAAGATGAAGGCCAAGAAGCAGGAACTGGTGCTGCTCTCCGCCGCCGATATCAACGCCGACCCGGATCTGCTGGGCCTCAAGGGCTCGCCGACCCAGGTGGTCAAGGTCTTTGCCCCCGAGATGCGGGGCGAGCGCTGCCTGCTGACCGGCACCGCCGATGAGCAGGTTGCGCAACTGGCCGCCAAGCTGCAAGCGATACTGTAAGCGGGGTTACGATACCAATGCTGAAGATAGACCTTGATACCTGTATCGGCTGCGGCGTCTGCGAGGCCAATTGCGCCTTCGGTGCCATCACCATGGAAGACGGCCGGCCGGTGGTCAATGAAAAATGCACCCTCTGCGGCACCTGTGTCGACAACTGCGAGCCCGGCGCCATGGCCATCGAGCGAGAGGCCAAGGCGCAACAGGTCGATCTTGCCGCCTGGTCCGGGGTCTGGGTCTTTGCCGAGTACCGGCACGGCCGGATCGCGCCGGTGGCCCTTGAGTTGCTCGGCGCCGGTCGCGCCCTTGCCGACACCCGTGGCGTTAAACTTGGCGCGGTGCTGTTCGGCGACAAGCTCGGCGCGGCGGCCAGCGATCTCGTCGCCCACGGCGCCGATACCGTCTATGCGGCCGACAACCCCGCCTTTGCCCATTTTACCGATGATGCCTACGGCAACGTCCTTGCCGATCTGATCCGCGAGCACCGGCCCGAGATCGTCCTGGCCGGCGCCACCGCCATCGGCCGTTCGGTGATCCCCCGGGTCGCTACCATCCTGGGCGCCGGGCTCACCGCCGATTGCACCGATCTTGCCATCCGCGCCGAAGACGGCGCGCTCTTGCAGACCCGGCCCGCCTTTGGCGGCAACATCATGGCCACCATCGTCTGCCCGGACACCCGGCCGCAGATGGCCACCGTCCGGCCGCTGGTGATGAAACCCCTGAGCCGCGATGATGCGCGGCAGGGCGAGATTGTCGCGGTCAGCCCGGCCGCCGAGCGGTTGC
>JAOUHH010000172.1 GCA_029865195.1 Desulfobulbaceae bacterium | reverse complement strand
CTGCCCCATCCGCGGCAGCGCCTTCAAGCAGAAGCCGCCCTGGACCCTCGAAAACCTCGTCGCCCTCTCCCCCAACTGTCCGTCGGGCATCATGGTCGACAAGGGGTAACAATACCTCCGCGCCGCCGCAAACCGAGAAACGTAACCTACCACGTCCCCCCTATCCGGAAAAGAACAAACCACCGCCCCCCCTGGCAACGCCCCCCCCGTCACCACCGCCGCCCGAACCGTTTTGAACTTGCCGCAACCGGCGCCGCATGCTATGTGTCAGATGCACACAAACACCAGCCCAACACCTTGCTCGGAGTCGACTACTATGGCAACCCCTCCCTTCTCGCACCGCCCGCCCCGCTCCTGGCGCAGGATAGAGATCAACGCTGCGGCCGTCATGACCGACAGTATCTCCGGATTCCTCGCCGAAATCACCGGTAGCGGAGTCGAGATCAGCGCCCCGGCCGTTGACGCCCCGGAACCCGTGACCGTGGAAACTATAACCGGGTATCTTGCCGACGACGAGGAGCGGGTGGACAAGGAGTTGGCCATCGTCGAGTTTCTCAAGCAACTGCCTTCGCGGTTTCCGGGCGCAGGTGCGCCAAAACTCACCGCCAGCCTCCTCCAGGAGGAAGACTGGGGACAGAACTGGAAAAAACACTTCAAACCGATCCGAATCACGCCGCGGATCACCATCAAGCCATCCTGGGAGGAATACTCGGCCACCGCCGACGAGATCGTCATCGAGATGGACCCCGGCATGGCCTTCGGCACCGGCCACCATGCCAGCACCCGCCTGGCCCTCCAGTTCATCGACGCCTGCTACGACACGGCCACGCCGCCGCAACGCGTCCTGGACGTCGGCACCGGCACCGGTGTTCTCGGCATGGCCTGCGCGATGTTCGGGGCAAGCGAGGTGCTGGCCATCGATAACGACCCGGACGCGGTAGCGGCCGCGCACGAGAACATCCAGGCCAACAACCTCGCCGACCGGATGATGGCCAGCGACCGCGACCTCTCCGTCGTGCAGTGCCAATTCGACCTGGTAATCGCCAACATCACCAGCAACGTCCTCACCGAGCTGGCCGGCCAGCTCTGCGGCTGCATGGCGACGGCCGGCCAGCTGATTTTGGCCGGCATCCTCGCCGGCGAGCAGGAACAGGGCATCCTGCAAACCTATACCGGCATGGGGCTGCAACACCTCACCACCTCGTATCAGGACGAATGGGCCTCGCTGCACTTTGCGAGGGCTTAGCCGCGGGGAGAAGAGTCGTCATGCGCCGTTTCTTTATCGATCCCGCCACGGTAGGCGATGCCAAGGCCACCATCACCGGTGACGAGGCACATCATATCTGCGATGTTTTGCGCCTGAAGCCGGGAACCGACGTCGAGCTGTTCGACGGCAACGGCAACATCCACCAAGCGCGGATTCAACAGACCGGCAAGGGCCGCGTCGAGGTTGCCATCCTGGCGACCCGCACCGCCACCGGCTCCGCTACCCGCCTGGCCATCGGCGTCGCCCTGCTCACCGGCAAGAAGATGGATCTGGTGATGCAGAAGGCCACCGAACTCGGCGTTGACACGATCTACCCGTTTGTCAGCCGCCACTGCTCCATCAAGGAAAAAAACGCCAACAAGGAAGATCGCTGGCAACGGATCATCATGGAGGCATGCAAGCAGTGCAACCGTCCGACGGTGCCGAAATGCGCGCCGGTATGCGACCTTGCCGACCTGCTCGCCACCGGCGCAACCTACGCCGAGCGCATCATCTTCTGGGAGCAGGAGCGATCCCGCACCCTGCACGACCTCCTGCCCGCCGCCACACCCCGTCCGTCGGCGCTTGCCCTGTTCGGCCCGGAGGGCGGCTTCAACAGCGAGGAGATCAGCCATGCGGTCGCCGCCGGCTTCACGCCGGTGAGCCTGGGCAGCCGCATCCTCCGGGCCGAAACCGCGGTCATCGGCGGCAGCGCCATTCTGCAGTTTCTGCTCGGCAACCTGAACACCACCCCCCGCTAGCCTTATCATTAATATAGAACACCAGCGGAGAACCAACACATGCGCGCAGTCATCCAACTGGTCAGAGAGGCGGCGGTGACCGTCGATGGCGAGATCACCGGCAGCATCGGCCGCGGGCTGCTCATCCTGCTCGGGGTGCACCAGGATGACTCCGCCAGGGAGGCCGCCTTTCTCGCCGAAAAAAGCGTGAATTTACGGATCTTTGCCGACGACGAGGGCAAGATGAACCGTTCGGTTATGGATATCGGCGGCGAAATACTGGTGGTATCCCAGTTCACCCTGCTCGGCGACTGCCGCAAGGGCCGCCGCCCCTCCTATTCGACGGCCGCCCCCCCCGATCGGGCCCATCAGCTCTACCAGACCTTCATCGCCGAGCTTCGGCGGCTGGGGGTGAAGGTGGCAACCGGCCGGTTTCAGGCGATGATGGAGGTCCGCCTGCTCAACGACGGCCCCGTCACTCTGGTCCTGGATTCTCCCTGACCATACCGGCACACCCCCCCGTATATTCCCAGTGCCAAGGTAGGTAGCGGGCAACGGTCAACGTTACTTTTTTCTTGATTTTCCGCGTCATTCCCTGCAAGATTACATACTCGGAAAAGCTTGCGTCCAAGGCAAGTACAATGGCAATCGACAGCGCCTGCAACGACCACAACCGATACGAACCAGAGGCTGCGGAGAGACAGTACGCATGCGTAAACTGTGGACCACCGATCCCGACACCATCCAGCAGGAGATGGAGATCGTCACCAAGGATAAGGCGCCGTTCAGCCTCTTCCAGAGCGGGCAGCCGACCCGCAAGCTGACTGCGCTTGAAATCAGCGAAAAGGACGGCGTCAAACATATCATCTTCACCAAGCTTACGCCGTTTACGGTCAGCGAAGACATCTGCTACCTCATCTATCACCGCCCCGGGGAGATGATGCGCGGCTTTCACGGCCCCTCGCAACGCGAATCGCAGCAACTGCTGGCCGTCCCGTTTCCCACCGAGATATTCCAGGTACAGCGCCGCAAGTTCCCCCGCATTGACACCCCCGGCAACTCCCAGGCCTCCATCGCCCTCGACTACGCGCAACTGCCGAACGTCGCTTCGGTTGTCGACATCTGCCTGGAGGGTGCCAAGATGATCGGCAAGCTCTCGCCGCGCATCCGCAAAAACGATGTCATCGGCCCCATTACCTTCACCCTCTACATGCGGGTTGCAACCATGGCCATCGACTCCTTCACGGTGCCCAACGCCACCGTCACCCGCGTTCGCGAGTTGGACGAGATCAAACGGGAAATCGGCATCCACTTCAAGATCTCAGGAGAAGCGCGCGCCACCCTAGAACACTATATCAAGCTGCGCACCATCGAAGACTCGGCACAAAAAAAGTAATCCACACGGCCGCAGGCCCCCGCCAACGTTAACCGCGCCCCCTGCCCCCGCCAGTTCCGTAGGGCCAACCATATCAACAGGAGATTCCGCACCTTGAAAGTCAGTGTCGTAAAAAATATCCTAGACGCCAACGACCGCATCGCCCTCGAGAACCGGCAACGGTTCGACGACAACCATGTATTCGCCATCAACCTGATGAGCTCGCCGGGCGCCGGCAAGACCACCCTGCTGGAGTCCATGGGCAAGGGACTGGGCGACCGGTTCAGGGTGGGGGTCATCGAAGGGGACATCCAGTCAAGCCTCGACGCCGAACGGGTGGCCAAGGCGGGGCTCGCCGCGGTGCAGATCGAGACCGGCGGCGCCTGCCACCTCGACGCCAACATGATCCAGTCCTGCCTGGGGAATTTCGACCTTGCCGCCCTCGACCTGCTGGTGGTGGAGAACGTCGGCAACCTGGTCTGCCCGGCCGAGTTCAACACCGGCGAACACGCCAAGGTGATGCTGCTCTCGGTCACCGAGGGCGACGACAAGCCGCTCAAGTACCCGCTGATGTTCCGGGAGTCAAAGGTGTTGCTGATCAGCAAGGTTGACCTGCTGCCCCATGTCCGCTGCGACGTAGAACTGATCAGGAAAACGGCCAAGGGACTGAACCCGGATATCACCATCTTCGAGATCTCCACCTATACCGGCCAGGGGCTTGATGAGTGGCATGCCTGGCTTGCCGGCCAGATCACCGGCGGCGAGGGATAAGGTGGCTGACGCCTCCACTCCCGCCGTGCTCCGGGTGGCGATCTCCGTACGGGGCAACGTGCAGGGGGTGGGCTTTCGCCCCTTCATCCATCGCCTGGCCGCGCGGCACGGGCTCACCGGCTCGGTGGCGAACAGCCCGGCCGGGGTCGAAATCCTTGCCGAAGGGGACCGGCAAGCCATCGACTGTTTCTGCCGCGCCATTACGCAGGAGAAGCCGCTGCCGGCCGAGATCGCGCACATCGATCTGCGCCACCTGCCCGCCCCGCAGCAAGACCGCCTGCCAACATTCCGGATCATCGCCAGCGCCGTAAGCGGCGCCTGCCACATCGCCGCCCCCCACGACATGGATCTCTGCGCCCGCTGCCAGGCCGAACTGCTGGACCCGCGCGACCGCCGGCACCGCTACCCGTTCATCAGCTGCACCGACTGCGGCCCACGCTACACCATGATCCGCAACCTGCCCTTCGACCGCGCACAACCCGCCATGGCAAGCTTCTCACCCTGCCCGGACTGCGCCAAGGAGTACAACGATCCCGCCGATCGCCGCTTCCACGCCCAAGCCATCTGTTGCGCCGAATGCGGCCCCAGCTATTTCCTTGCCGACCGCACGGGCAACGACATCGCCGCCGACCCGGTGGTCGCGGCCATCAACGCCCTCCGCGACGGCAAGATCGTCGCCATCAAGGGCGTCGGCGGTTTTCATCTGGCGGTTGACGCCGCAAACCACGGGGCGATCCAGACGCTTCGGCAACGCAAACACCGCCCCGACAAGCCGCTGGCGGTGATGGCCGCAGACCTCGAAACGGTACAAACCTTTGCCTTGGTGAACGACGCCGAGGCCGCGCTTCTCACCGGCCGCGACAAACCCATCCTCCTGCTGGCCAAGAAGACCCCCTTCCCCCTGCCCGACAATCTCGCCCCCGGCAACCGTCGGGTCGGGGTGATGCTGCCCTACACCCCGCTCCACCACCTGCTCCTTGCCGCAGAACACCTTCCCGCCCTAGTGATGACCAGCGGCAACCGCTCCGGCGAACCGATCTGCACCGACAACGATGCGGCCATGGCAGGCCTCGCCGAGATCGCCGACCTCTTTCTCCTCCATGACCGCGAGATCGTCACCGGCTGCGACGACGCGGTGCAGTGCAGCCGCGGCGGCCACCCGCTCACCCTGCGCAACGGCCGGGGCCTCGCCCCCGCCGCCCTGCCGCTGGCCATGGATTGCGGGCAGACCATGGCCCTGGGCGGCAACGACAAGAACACCATCTGCCTGACCCGTGGCAGCACCGCCTTTCTCAGTCAGCACATCGGCGACCTCGGCCATTTCGAAACCATGCAGCGCTTTCGGCACGCGGCCGACCAGCTGCGCGCCCTCCTGCGAGTGGAACCGGACCTGCTGGTCCACGACCTGCACCCGGATTACCCCACCAGCCGATACGCCGCGGAGCAGAGCGAGCTGCCCACCATCGCGGTCCAGCACCATCATGCCCACGCGGTGAGCTGCATGGCCGAGCACCACCTCACCGGACCGGTGCTCGCCCTCACCCTGGACGGCAGCGGCTACGGCCCGGACCACACCATCTGGGGCGGCGAGATCCTCTGCGCCCGCCTCGACGGCTTCGACCGCCTCGGCCACCTCGCCCAAACGCCGATGCCGGGCGGCGAGCAGGCGATCCGCGAACCCTGGCGGATGGCTGCGGCCTTTCTCCAAGGCGCCTACGGCGACGATCTCTACGCGCACCTGCCGCCCTCCTTGCACGGATACCGCGACAAGGAGCTGCCGACCCTCCTCGCCATGATCGACAAAAAGCTCAACAGCCCGCTCACCTCAAGCTGCGGGCGGCTCTTCGACGGGGCAGCGGCCTTGCTGGGGCTCTGCTCGCGGGCAACCTTCGACGGCCAGGGCGCCATGGCCCTCGAAGCCGTCGCCGATCCCGCCGAGAGCGGTTGTTACACGCTGGCCACCCAGCGAAACGAGAACAACCTCCTCATCCTCGACACGGCCGCGATCATCCGGGACCTCTGCGCCGATCTGCGTATGGGAACCGCAAGGGAGATCATCGCCGCCCGCTTCCACGCCACCATCGCCGCCCTCTTCTGCGCCGCCTGCCGAGAGATTGGCGCTGAAACCCGGCTCAAGCAGGTGGTATGCTC